>CAYWRR010000238.1:0-3774 GCA_964460425.1 uncultured Nitrososphaera sp. | reverse complement strand
AGCAGCCAACTTCTTGTATTCACTTATTGTATTACATCGAATAGTGCAACCGATTATTCATATTATCATCCAACTAAAAAGTATAGAATTTATACGTAAAATATGAAACATTCATTCATGAGGGCAACTTAAATGATAAAGCCAAAAATCGCAGTAGTAACAGGATCGAGCAAGGGAATTGGAAAAGCAATAGCGCTATCTTTTGCAAAGTCTAAGGAATATTCTGGAGTAGTGATAAACTCAAGGAAGATGGAAGAAGCACAATTAGTATCAAAGAAGATAAGAGCGTTGCATCCGAACTGTGATTCAATTGCAGTTCAAGCAGATATCTCTAAGGAAGGAGATTGTATCAAGTTAATAGCAGAAACTATGAAACATTTTGGTAGGATAGATGTGTTGGTAAATAATGCTGGGATTCAAGAAGATTTGCCGTTAACAGAGATAAGTATTGATGAATGGTACAATATAATAAGTGTAGACCTTACCGGACCTTTTGTTTGCAGTAGAGAAGCCGTAAAAATTATGAAAAAGCAGCATAATCCAAACGGTGGATGTATTATAAATATTTCATCAGTTCACCAAGCAATACCCAAACCACATTATGTTCCATATGCCACTTCAAAAGCTGGCCTTGAGATGATGACAAAAACAATGGCATTAGAATTGGCTAAAGATAGTATCAGGGCTAATATTGTTGCTCCAGGGGCTATAGATACTGATATGAACAGAGAGCTAAGAGAGAACAAGGTAGAGCTAGAAAAAGTAATCAAGCGGATACCTATTGGAAGAGTTGCTACTGCCGCTGAAGTAGCAAATGTTGTAGAATTTTTAGCCTCAGATAAGGCAAGTTATGTAACAGGTGCAACATTCTTTGTAGACGGTGGAATGACTTTGTACCCCAGTTTTGGTACAGGTGAAGAACATGACATAGAGAGGCATGGTACAGATAATAAAAAAGCAAAAGTAATTAAAGTCATCAAATAATGGTTTAAGGGTTCTATCTATTGATATCTACCCTACAATAACTTTACATGGCCGCTACTGATGGCGCTGCGAGTCTACCCTGAAGCGCATATTCATTGCAAGATTTATAGCATTCCCGATGGATTGTGTATAAAAGTAAGTCAATACAGCTGAAAGTGAGTCCAAACCCTTTTATCTTGTACCCTTCTACAAATAAAATAGTGAAAAAAATCTGTGATGAATGTGGTGCTCAATTAGATGATAATGCGCAGTTATCAGTTCATCTGCGTGAACAACATAGAAAGCCATATTGCGGACCTTGTAGAACAGAATTCAAAAGCCAAGAGGAACTCGAGGAACACGTAAGAAAACAGCATGGAGTATAATAATTGATTGCCCCTGGATCTAGAAAAAATTTCTCCTGCTAACTCATAAAAAGAAAGGGTTGCTGATTATATAATATGACTGTAGAATTAAATCAGCTTCTCAATGACGCTCAAAAGACATTGGAAGGTAATTGGACAGGAAATTTAACTGTTCCTGCGGCTACACTCTACCCTCATCAGTGGAGCTGGGACGCGGCGTTTATTGCTATAGGAAATTCTTACTTCAATACCGAAAATTCTATCAAAGAACTAGATTTCCTATTTGATGCTCAATGGAAAAATGGTATGGTTCCTCATATCGTCTTTAATGAAAAAGAAAAGACATATTTTCCAGCTGCCGACTTTTATGAAATAACGAGATCGCCTAATGCACCAAGGCATGTAGGCACATCTGGTATGACTCAACCTCCGGTTCATGCCATTGCGTGTTATTACATATATGAAAATGCAAAAAATGGAGACCGTGAATCACAAGTTCTAAAGTACTTAAACGACATGTTCCCGAAACTGATAAATTTTCACAGATACTTGATGACTGAAAGAGATCCAGAAAAATCTGGGCTAGTCACTATACTACATCCATGGGAGTCAGGACTTGACGACTCACCAATATGGGATGATGCTTTATCTAGAATAAAAATAGAGCGCTTACTAAAGTTTGAGAGACTGGATGTTATTGCTGTTGGTGGAGCGAAAGAAACTATTCCAAGTGATGATATGTATAACAAATTCATTTACATGATCGAGCTTATGAAACAGTTCAATTATGATGAAGACAAGATGTATCAGAGCTTTCCTTTCAAAATAAAAGATATTATTTTTAGCAGTATATTATATGTTGCAAATAAGTATTTACTAAAAATCGCTAAGATAATAGACGAGAGTAAGAATACTGACGATATCAAAGAATGGCTGTCAAGAACAGAACAGAATTTCTATAGGTATTTCTTTCCTACCATACATCCTACCTCTAGATCTGCTTCTGCTTCTAATTCTGGTACATTACCACCAGGTACTTATGAAAATGGTCCTAAAGAAAAATTAAGACTAGGGATGACAGAGGACTACCTTTTCTATGATTATGACCTTATCAGTAAAAACTGGATAATGAAGAAGACAATAACTTCTCTTGTTCCTATCTATACAGGATTAATACCTAAAGACGATATAGATATATTCGTAAAATGGATAACACACGCTCACTGGTGTGGTGAAGGCAAGTGTAGTACTCCGGCTTTACCAAGTACCGACTTGGAAGAAACATATTTCAAGAAGGTAACCTATTGGAGAGGACCTGTTTGGGTAAATACAAATTGGCTTATTTATCTTGGCCTTTTAAAGTATGGTTATAAGGAGGCAGCTCAGCACATAAAAGAAGGCATATTTGATGTAGTTTCAAAATCTGGTTTTAGAGAATACTATGATCCATTCACTGGAGAAGGCCTTGGTGGCAAATCTTTCTCTTGGACTGCAGCACTAGTGATAGACTTGATAGAAGACAAAGGAATAGGTATCCCTCCTGATTAAGTGGATTTAAAGTAAGTACCTATTGACTATTGACTAAATCTAGCTTACAATGGATGATTCTAGATTTGTGTTTTGTATCACCTATAAAACATAACTGAGGCAGATGAGATATAACCAATCATAATTTTTGAAAAGTACAGAAATTCTTAAATTTCTCTATAATTTCTGATGCTTGTCTTTGTTACTTTACTCCTTGCATAAAATCAATTATAGTTTCTCCCACTCCTTGTACTATGTATTGGACAGCTATTGCTGCAATAATTACTGCAAATACCCTTGTGACTATAGTTGATCCCCGTTGTCCTAACACTCTATTAATTGAACCTGCAATTCTAAATATCAAGTACGTGAGGCTAAGGACAATAGCAATTGAAAGTATGGAAGTTACAAGACCGTTGGCTTGGTAGGAGATAATCACAGATGTAATAGCTCCTGGTCCTGCTAGCAAGGGAAATGCAAGAGGAACTACTCCTGACTCCCCATGGAAGGTACTCCTACCATCTGAACCGCCACTATTAGATGAATTTATAGATTCATTTTTAATCGTTCGTAAACTCCTTGGATTGCTAAAAGTCCACTCACCTCTAGTTAGCAATTCAATGGCAACAATAAAAAGAAGGATACCGCCTGCAATCATAAAACTAGAAATTGTTATACCAAATATGGTAAGAATTGTTGTACCAGCCACTGCTAATACAAATAAGAGAATGCCAGTGGTGATTATTGCGTTAGAAGAGACTGCCTTTCTTTCTTGTTTTGACATGTTTCTCGTAAGAGAAACAAATATCGGAATAACACCTATGGGATCGATAACTACAAATAGGGCAATGGTAGATGTAACGAGATCGCGTACATTTATGAAATCTGAGAAAATAGAGGACAAGGTGGATGGGAGAGA
>CAYWRR010000237.1:2505-3816 GCA_964460425.1 uncultured Nitrososphaera sp. | reverse complement strand
CTACTCCATGAATCAAAGGAAAATGCTGGAAAAAATACCCTTAAGTAGAAAAGTAAACATAATAATCAAGTGTATGGAGTGCTGAAGGTAAAATTCAGCAATAGCTCTATCACTAAGCAAAGTAATAACTCAAGAATTACTCAGCTGTAAAGGAGTTACAAATCAAGAGCTAATTTTGTAAACATTATTTTTTTATGTGGGTGGAATATAGAGCTTGGCCACTTACACGTAGATTCAATAACCGACATACAGTTCCCTAGGAAAGCTGCTAAGAAACTTCTAAGAGGGCGATGTGTATTGCCACATCACATTAATCCAAAACCCGGCTGGGCAAGCCCTGAGATTCAAAATGCCACAAATGTTTGAGTAGTGATAGGGTTCTTGCTTCCAGTATAATCGGCTTGTGGAATGAAAATAACTTGGAGGCATTTGTGCATTACTTGAGGTTCCGACAAGCAACCAAGCATCCGCGGTTTGTTAATGATCAAGTCTATATGATCATCACCACATCTGAGTCTACCTACATCTCCTTCCGATCTATTTTGTGATCCTGTATGCCAACAATATTACATCAATTATGCATAGCAAATTTACAATAGCTTATAGTAAAAAAATTCAGTCTTGAGTAATCCTTATAGCGTCTTGCTCAGCTTGCGGGTCATCTCAAAGGTTATGATGCTCGTGTTAGTTAGTACGAATTTTGCAGCAATAGATAGATTAAGGTGAGTTATAAGTGGTGAAACCATAAACCTTTTAGAAGCATGCGGATGTTATAAGTGCGGTATTATCCGATGACAAGAGTAGAAAGTAGACTTGCAAATGAGTTCCTCGAACAGTTAGGTAATGTCAATTGGAGGTCAGCCAGAACAGTCAGTGTACATTTAGCTGATTTTGAACAGTTCATCAGGAGGGAATATCGTAGAGACCTTGACTCTATGGTTGAAGAATTAAAGTCTAGTAAGCTTACCTCTATGAGCTCTTTTCAAGGTTTGTAACACGTAAGGTAAGAGAAAAAGTTCAGCAAAATAAGCTATGACATACGGAATCTTCCACTAACATATCGAAAATTAACATCCCATTGATCTTGCCTCTACCATATCATTGTCTTTATTGTGATGGTTTATACAGGTCCCACCGATAAAAATTATGTGTGCTGTCCTATCTAACGGTATCGAATAGCATGAAAAAATATTCAAGGCTCGCGATAGTACTATTAGTTTTGGCTGCCGTAGGCCTAGCAAGTGTTGATAGTCTCAGTAGTATTATACATTTACAACAAGTTTCAGCACAAGATTCCTCGCAAGAGGAACG
>CAYWRR010000237.1:0-2495 GCA_964460425.1 uncultured Nitrososphaera sp. | reverse complement strand
AACAAAGCATTAGTAATCGCATTCTTTAACGATGTATATGATAACCGTAATGTTAGTGCGATAGATAAATACCTAGCAGATAACTTCTCATCACCTATTGGTAAAGGAGACAAACAATCATATGAAAATATTATCGATGCTGTACACAACTCCTTTCCTGATCTAATACGTTCTCTTGACCATATAATTGCTGAGGGAAATATGGTAGTAACCTTCAATAGTTGGAATGGTACTTTTAGTGGAGGAGATTTTTTTGGTATTCCAGTAAACGGCAATGCGTTTACAGCTACGACTGCAGATTTATTCCGCATATACGACGGCCAAATTGTACAACAGTGGCTAATAGGAGATTATTCGAACTTCACACAAGCAGTACCCATTAGATTATTATAGTTTTCTTGGATTACTGAACATATAGTATGAATATTAAGGTGTACTGGTTTTCTTCGTCTATGAAACGGATAGAAAAATGAATGTTAACTGGTTGAGTTAGTTCCAGTCATATTTCCATTGGCTGTCTGATTCGTCGTTCCGGCAGTCATTGTAGCATTTCCTGCTTCTTCCTCTACAACTACATTAGCAACTTCAGTTTGATTCGTTATATTCACTGTAGCATTGCCCGCTTCTGCTTCCTCTTCAATGTCTATGTCACCAGGACAAACTGGTGGACACGTCATGTGAATACAACACGTCCAGGTCGCGATTCCACTCTGTGAAGATATTGGGACAGATGCAGCTGCTATTGCTGCTGCTGCTACTAACAGCATGCCATATTTTTGAGTTCATTATTCCTAATAAAAGAAAGAACAAAAATCTATGTCTATCTTATTATTGATTAGCGAAGTCAGTTCAAGCGTAACCTGTTAAAGAATGGGGTTAGGGCACTCTCGTTATACTGGTATTATGGGTATTGTTCTTGTTCGCTTTCAATAGAGGCATTCTCTGCAGTAGTTGTGTATGTTAAACTATTCGTAGCTATATCATATACAGGATTGAATGACTCTATAATAGCCGTTTCCAGTTGACCTGTCTGAGTATTTTCTACTATTAAAGCATCATTAGGTGCATCTACTGAAAAACTAATTAGAATTCACCACTCACCACTCGTTCCCCCCGTCCAATGTGACCACAGCATCTATCACCAGAACAGACTGCCCAAACTCTCCAGGTAGACCAATAGATGTTGCATTATCCGTCATAATTGTGTATGTTAAACTATTCGTAGCTATATCATATACAGGATTGAATGACTCTATAATAGCCGTTTCCAGTTGACCTGTCTGAGTATTTTCTACTATCAAAGCATCATTAGGTGCATCTGTCGCAAAACTGTTAACACCTGTACTCCAGTTCCCAATGAAATCAGATGTACTGACTGATTCTACAATCCTCTCTGGTCTATCTGAGAACATAATGGTCTTATTTGCTACATTAGTTAATTCAAGTGCGTAGGCAGTTGCATTGATTTGAGATAGTGAACCGGACTGTGCATTTTGAATGCTCAAGAACTCTACCTCAGTTGTGTTTCCGTTAGGAGCTGCCATAGTGCCCCAACCCACCGTTGCTACCGCATTATCAGCAGATATCGACGCTACGAGTGCCGCAGAGGCCATCACAGATATCCATAGTATTTTAGAACTAAACATTGCTGAAGAGAGTATAGTACAACAATTTATGTTTGTCCTTTGAGAGAGCAGTATTTTGTGCATGACATATTATAATATATACTATGTAATCTGCCCTCGTTTGTGTACAAATTAGCACCTCTTGTCAATCCTATCTAGATAATCTATTATTTCTGCACTGTTCAATCTTCGGGTGCTCGCTAATGATATTGAGCACGAATTTTTGTGAAATGTCCCTAAGATTGAACAGTGTCATCTCTTTACTTGCCAGCCCTTTTCTTCACCGGTATTATGTCGCTATTATCCGCTATTGTTCTAGCCCTGGGAACATTTAGAATCAGAAGATATTCAATTTCACTAGAAGTTAGTTGTCTCTTACAGGAATATATTGGCAAGCCTTATGATGAAGTTCTGAAGAGAAATTCTGGAACCTGGGCTAACGTTGTACACAATCTTGTGGAGATGAATGCAAAGAAGGCCCAAAATTTAGGCATGTCTACATACCTCTTAATTATGGGATTGACGTTAGTCTTAGTTTTTGTAGTAGCGTTCACATATCTGTCATCACTTGCAGCAAGACCTGCAGACTAAATGACAATCTTGGTTTGGGATCCTCCAAAAAACAAGTTAATGTAAAACGCATGATGATATGCTACTTGATCCGATTCTGCCAATTTATGCAGGATGGAGAAGACAAAAAGTTTTGGCTACTATTCATTATTAACGACTTCATTGCCGGTACCATTACAGGATTTGTTGGCTCTGCACTTCAAAAGTCTGACACTCCTTACGCTGGGCTTGGACTAGCTGTAGGAATTCGCTGACAGGCAGTACCGGAATACTGATCAAACCAACGACAAAAATAATGAT
>CAYWRR010000236.1:0-3872 GCA_964460425.1 uncultured Nitrososphaera sp. | reverse complement strand
GAACGTGCTGAGAAAACAGCTGGAATAAAAAAGGCTGTTAACTTTAGGGGATTTGATGTCTATATAATAAGCATTTCAACACACAAGCAAGAAGACATTTCTTCACCTCAAATAGACGGTATCCTATCAATTGTTCAAGATAAAATTGCAAAAGAAGCAAAAAACGGAGCATTGGTTGCAATAGAAAGTACAATTCCTAAAGGAACATCAAGGAAAGTCTTTGAAATGTTAAACCATAGACTGCATGTTGCTCATGCTCCGCATAGATGGTATGCTTTAGAAGAAAAAGAGCATGGTGTAAATCAATTACGTGTAGTAGGTGGAGTTTGTGATTGCTGCCTTAGAGTAGCTATGCAGTTTTACGATGGTGCAGATGTATCGACGAGATCAATACCATCAGAATTAACATCAACGGCATTAGCAGAACCAAGAAGAGATTTAATATCAACTGAAATGGTACTAGCTGGCAATAAAGACAACCTAGATAATCATTCAGAGACCAACACAAGCAGTAACAAGAACGAGAAGAACATACATCACGACGACTACTACGATAGCAATAACAGTAATAACATCAATAGCAGCAATAACAGTAATACTACTACTACTACTACTACTAGCTATGGCAATAGTTCTAAGAAAATTAGTCTAGGAATACCCATGCATCCAGTACCAGAAGTAGAGATTGCAGAATTAACAAAGATTATAGAGAATGCACATAGATATCTACAGATAGCATTTGCTGAAGATCTCTATCTATACTGTCAGGAAAATAACATAAACTTTGGAGAATTGAGAGATTCACTCAATACAAAATGGAATGTAAATATACTTGAGCCAAGAGAAGGAATAGGTGGACATTGTCTGCCAAAGGATACTAAGATGTTTCTGAATTCATCTAAATCAATAAAGAGTAAGATTATAGAAGCAGCCATACATGTGGATGCAGAGTATAGAAGGATGAGATTCGCTACTAAGAGGAGAACACACGACTGGCGGCCGGATAATCTTGTATTGGTCCCACAGATATTGGATGATGCCCTGCAACTCCCCCCAGATTAAACAAGGAGCAGTATGTACGAGGTTGCTGCAGATTGGCTAATAAGACGATTGTATGCTTTGGCGCACACCCCGATGATATTGAAATTGGAATGGGAGGAACTGCTTCGAAACTGGCAGGGATGGGCTATGATGTTAACCTAATTATCGCTACTCTTCCCAATTTCATAAAAACTGACAGAAAAGAAGAACGTAAGAAGGAATCAATGATTTCTGCAAAAGTTATGGGTTGCAAAAACCCAGAATTTCTGGATCTAAGTCCAGACGAAATTACCTTTCATAGGAAATTTGTTACTCAGATCAACGAAATCATAAAGAAGTACAATCCAGAGGCTGTCTTCACTCAGTGGATAGGAGATACGCATCAGGACCATCAAAATCTGACTAGGGCGGTGATTGCTGCATGCCGTGATCAAAATGACCTCTTTATGTATGAAACTACAATACCTGGAGGGGTTAGCGAAAGTGCTTTCAGGCCCCAACTTTATGTGGATGTTACCAAAACGCTAGAAATAAAGAAAAATGCACTTGATTGTTTTGATTCTCAAAAGATCCGCTGCGGCCCAATGTGGATTGATGCTATAGTTGGAAGGTGTTCTTACAGAGGATATCAGATCGATACAAAATATGCTGAGGCTTTTGAGGTTATCAAAGTGTCAAAATGGTAGGTTAGAATATACAGCAATCATACTATGACGCCCCTGGAGGTCCGATAGGGAAATAGAGATGGGGTTCCTGATAGATACGGAAGATTAAAGGTATTACAGAGGGGAATGCCTCCTGCAACAGATGTAAACCTAGAAGAGCTCGCTGATGTTTCAAACGGATTTGGGAGAAGCTGATCTGCAATCTTTATCCAAAGAAGCTTATTTTTGAGACTTTATAGTCCCTCTGCCTTCTTCTTGTTTTATGAAAAACCTTATTTTTATCTTACGTGCTGACAAAGAGATGTTCATAAGATGGTCGGGGAGGTGACATATCTAACCACGGGGTTCTTTGAATCTTGCCTTCTCAACTTCTAGGGCTTTTATATCAACTTTCTTGAAGATAGGATTTACCTCTGCTATATTATGACCGGGCTCTATGTTCAGCTTTGAAGCATCAGTCCATGGACGTACGCTCAGTGCTGACGAAGTCATGCACAATTGCGACCAAATTTTTTTAGAAGAGAATGGGATAAATGGCTCTAATAGTATTGCTAAGCTAGCCACCACATTCGCGGCAATAAATAACGTCGTGTGATTGCTAGTTGACATATTGTTCTTGTTCCGGAGATTGATAGTATCAATATTCTGATTCTTCCATGGTTGCTTCTTTTGAAAATACTGATTGAAGAATTTTGAAAATTCTAGGACTCGTTTTAGTCCCTTATCTGTTTCATTCGTAGCCAAAAACTCTCCAACCTGTTGTGAAATTTTATTTATCTCCTTGACAGCGCCCTCATCGACTGTTTCAAATTCTGCTGGTTCAGGAACTTTTCCCCCGTACAATCTACAGATAAATGAAAGTGATCTATTAACAAAGTTTCCAACATTTCCAATCAAATCATTGTTTATCCTTTCTGAAAATTCATCCCAGTCAAAGTTAACGTCTGCCTGCCCATTTGGTGTCACGAGGGCAAGATAGAACCTCAAATAATCAGGATCGTTCTTCAACAAGAAATCTCTCAGGCTTATATACCAATCCCTGCTCTTTGAGATCTTTTTGTTGTATAATAAGAGATGACCCCTTGTGGGCATATGATCTGGAAGTTTGTACTCACAATCCATACCCATCCGGACAGATGGTAGGAACAGGTAATGATGGTACACAATATCTTTTCCTATAAAGTGATAAATGCTGGATTCATTCCACTCTTTTCGAGCCTCCTCCAAACTTGAATTTTTTTTCCGTTCTACGCCAGTCAGAAAAGTAGAGATGTAACACAGGTGATTGTCGAACCATCCATAGAAAACTTTACCCTTTGCGTCTGGCAGAGGGATGGGTATACCCCAAGATAAGTCCCGGGTGATATCCCAGTCCTGAAGGCCGCTATCGATCCAATTCAGCACGTACGTTTTAACATCGCTATTTAGGGTGTTGCTATTGTGTAACCACTTACTTAATTTATCTGAAAAGGTAGAGAGCCTGAAAAAATAATGCTTACTATTTTTTTTAATAGGACTTCTATTACATATAGCGCATTTAGGTTTGAGTATTTGATCAGGAATGCTACCACATTTTTCACATAGATCAGAGTATTGGTTCTCCGCACCGCACATTGGACATGTTCCTTTTACATATCTATCCGGAAGGAACTTTCTATCAAATTCACAATAGAATTGATTTACATTCTGCGTATAAATGTGACCATTTTTTCTGAGCTTATTAAAGACGTATTGGGTAAACTGCACGTTTTCGGGGGAGCTGGTCTTGGAATAAAAATCAAAAGAAATTCCAAGGGATCTAAAATCTTCATAGTCTGTCTTGTTCCAGAATTCAACATAATCGTCTGGCTTCCTTTTTTCATTTTCAGCTTTGACTAGGACAGGAGTGCCGTAATCGTCTGTACCGCATACGTACGAAACTTGCTTTCCTATATGTCTGCTATATCGTGCAAATATGTCTGCAGGCAGATAAGTTGAAGCAATATGTCCTAAATGGATTTCGCCGTTTGCATAAGGCAGAGCTGCTGTAATTATAATTTTATTACTATCAGCAAAGATTTTTGTATTGTTCTTGCTATCCTGCAACCCAATAGTAAGAGAACTATCTTTATTATTATTAAGTGACAAGCTAACCGTGTTATCCTTCTAAATGCTACTAGTTTTCTT
>CAYWRR010000235.1:0-3877 GCA_964460425.1 uncultured Nitrososphaera sp. | reverse complement strand
CTTGAAAAATACGTCGACTATGACAAGTTGCGGCCTGCGGGAAATCCAAACACTCGTCTGATAATAACTGCGGTAAACGTGCTGACTGCAAAGCCAATTACATTTGACAGTACACATCAACAGATAACAGTCAAGCATCTGCTTGGCACCTCAGGATATCCTCTGTATGGCTTCCCTTGGGTTGAGGTCGAAAAAGGAATGTACGTATGGGATGGAAGCCTCCTTAGCAATACACCATTGAGAGAAGTTATAGATGCATCACCAGTCAGAGACAAACGGGTATTTATCATTGAAAATTACCCAAAAAAGATTGAAATGCTTCCACAGAATTTGCCTGAAGTGTTTCACAGGGCACGAGATATTATGTTCAGTGATAAGAATGCTCACAACATCAAGATGTCAAAAGTGATAACGCGACACCTAGAATTCATCGAGGAATTATACAAGATAGTTGAAAAGAATGTAGATCCAAGTAAGATAGACAGGCAAAAGCTGAACAACATTCAGAAGAAGTACCATAAGATGATGAAAGAGCATGGAGCAGAGATAAAGAAAATAGTCTACATTACAAGGGAAGAGGGGCACCCATATCTATATGAGAATACAGATTTTACTCAGGCAGGGATAAAAAACCTCATAAAAGAAGGTGAATCAAAGACAAAACAGGTATTGCAGAAAATGGGCCTCTAGACATGCAGCCCATTATAGTCTATTTCTACTTCAAACGACTGATAGCCTGCCGCCTTGATATGTGATGCTATTTTCGTACTCTCCTGCCTGCTTGCTGCAAGAGCAATAACCGCACCTCCTCCGCCTGCTCCTGTTATCTTAGCTCCAATAGCACCGGCTTTGCTGCATATGTCTATTATGTCACGTACCTTATGATGCGATATACCAATCCGCTGAAGTATGATTTGGTTTTCATTCATAAGCTCGCCTATTTTGTCACATTTACCTGATTCTATGGCAGTACATGCTTGCAAGCAAATGTCACTAGCCTGTTTCGAAAGACATTCAAAGAGTATTCTATTTGTGTCCTTGAACTTCTTGACACCTGCCACTAGGTCTGAAGTAGAATGCTTGATTCCGGTGCTGGCAACGACAAGGGAAAGCGATCCCTTTGCCTCTATACTCTTAAAGCTTTTTGAGTTCCCGTAGTACTGCATCAGCCCCCCAAATGTGCTGACATAGCAATCTGCACCTGAAGTTCTCTTGTGAATCAGCCTCTCTGACTCGATCGCAAGCTCGCATATTTTCTGTCTACTGGGGTTTTTTTGGAAAAGTGAATCTACAGCAGCCACAATCGCAACAGAGGATGCAGCAGAGGAACCTAGGCCTATGCCGGGAGGTACCATTGAAGAAATGTAAATCTCTATTCCTATATTCTTCTTATTTCTAATCGATAGAACCTGCCTGACAGCACCGTATAGGGGATCCAAAACTGCCTTTGCCTTGCTCCCACCCTCCAGTGCATTAAATTCTCCATTACTATGGTATTCGCCAGCGACTCCGATGTCTGATCTAATAACTATCTTCTTTTCATCCTGTATTATTGTGCGAGCATCAACAGATATGCGCTTGTTTATAGCCGCAAGTATAGCTGGGTTGCCATATACTACGAAGTGCTCGCCAAACAGGATTACCTTAGCAGGTGCAGACGCCTTTCCATGGCTCATATGAACACTATGGAAGAATATCCTACTACTGCACTTGTGTCTCCTGTAATATCTCCACTTGTTGCATACTTTAGCAGTTCCCCTCTTGTAGCACCAAGGTTCTTAGCGGCCACCATCATAGTCGCAATCGCCCCATAGCCACACGCGGATATATTCAGCCTCTCAAGGATAGTGTAAAACCTGTTAAGGTCAAGTGCAAGTATTGCCTTTATCAGCTCTCCATCCTTCCTATGTGCTTCGCTATTTGGTTCATAATGTGTAAAGTCAGATGATGCTAATAGCATAGTAGAATCAGGGGCATCCATTTCTATAATCGTCTGTGATATTGCATTCCCAAGGTCAAAAGCTGTATCTCTATTCTGAGAGACTAGTACAATTGGCACAATTTTGAAATCTTGCTTGATATGCTGCAAGAAGGGCAGCTGAACCTCCAAACAATGGTCCCTACTGTGGGCATAATCATCAAAGTCTAGAGTGGCTGCTCTTCTTCGTATTTCCTCAGCCATCTGGGAATTGACTTCTACGTCGCCAAGCGGCGTCTCCCATGTACCATCTTTCATGGCAGCCACCCAAGATCCTATGCCATAGTGATTTGGACCCGCCATTATGACATTATGAAAATCTGCAGCCGCTATTTTGTAAAAGCCATTTGCAGCAACTGCACCAGAGTAGATATAGCCTGCATGAGGTGATACAATGCCATAGGCCTTGAACTGCTTATTGGTAGAAGGAGCGATAGAAGTCATGGTCATGCCGGGACCAAAGAGCTGGTTACGAAAGGATTGGTCAATGAGCACCCTTAGCTCCTTAGGATTGTCCGGATAAAACATGCCTGCTACAGCAGGTGCTCTTCTTGTCAAGATATTTCTCCATTAGATTAGATTCAAAACAAGTAATATAATTCATAGTTTCTAACGAAAATGCACTCTTCTACCATCACAAGCCTTTGTCGTCTTGTTAATAGTCGAATTCAGCAGTTCTCATATCCTTGGCAATTTAAGGAAATCATTCACATAAAAAGTAGAGTATGTTGATTCATGTATTTACTTTCTGTCTTTGCTACTCAGCATTATATGTTGGACGAGAAGGAAAGTCAGATGGAAAGAGGCATAGAAGCAGGCGGCCACTGAGAATTAAGAAGTTTAATCCTAGCAGTACCTAATTTAGCCAAGCGTATACGCGGCAGCACTGGTTAAGGTTACAAATACCAAAGAGCTTACGTGGTAAATAGGTTGTTTTCAGGACTGGCTACATATGAAGTATACGGATAGAATAACAAGTTTTTGCTGTGACGCGGTGACACATAAGAAGTATGAATTCCGAAATTATGTTCTATAACGCCGAACATTACAAGATCTTGGTTGTACCTTCTAGAAGTAGAATCAAGAATAAAAATAAATTACCTGGTGGTAAAGTAAACTACGAATTGTAGTCTTGTTATCTGGTTTTTCATCTCTGTGTATTACTTGAGCAGTGATTGGAGAGAATTATTGAGTGAGCTGGCCTACCGTAGCATCGATAGTGTACGTGACGGTGAATGGCTCTGAGCTTCGTTTATGAAATACTAGTCCACTTCCGGTGAATTCAAATGTGCCAGATGCAGTCGGAACATCTCCTGTGATTATGTTGTTGTCGACTATGCTTGTTAGATGAGAATAGGTTATAGTCGTGCCATTTATTACTGCAGTTGGGGGCTGTCCATGTGCTTCATCAGGTGGCTGGTCCGGCCTGTAGATGTGTATTACCTCTACTTCTATGGGCTTGCTTGCTGTAAATGTGACCTGACCAGTATAGATCTTTCCATCATCTCTTATAGGCAGCGCAAATACCACTGCATGAGGAAGATGCCCTGTGTGCGCTACAGGAGCTGCGCTTGACATCGCAGTCTCTTGTATCCTATAGATTTCTTCACTCTGCGGCTGCTGTGCAGTTGCCTGACTTTGCATTCCTATGTTAGAAGCAGCAACTCCTATTGAGAATGCAAGCCCAGCAGCCAATAGAATTATTATTGTTATGATCCTTGTTGATTCTCTAGCTTCGTCCACACAATCATTTCGATTTAGACAATGATATAGGTTACGTTAATTGCCTCTACATCTATCTTAACAAAATAAAGGTTGTCCTACATTAGCCCAAATTAGACCAACCACCCTATTTTCAACAATACAATATTAATTCCAATTTAGGTCCTCCATCTAAGT
>CAYWRR010000234.1:0-3900 GCA_964460425.1 uncultured Nitrososphaera sp. | reverse complement strand
GTGGTGAGACGATATAGATTATCATATCAAATTACTTTCCAGATGAGTTCCATGAAACAAAATCACTTAAGGATCAAGGAATCTCATACTTGGTTCTGGCAGCTTGGAAAAATAAAGATAATAACTACAAATTCATAAGAAAAAAGAACTCTGAATTTCAAGTGTGGCAGAGCAATAGAGCTTATGAAGCGCAGGAGAGCAAAATATCGGTCAAGGCGACTCTTATTGTAGAGATGCCAGTTCGGAAGGGAAAGGCCCCGCTTCCTTCACCAGTTACGGGATTTACCCATTCATAGTAGGCAAGTGTGTGTGGATGGTTCTTTTCCCTTGTGAGCTCTGAAAGAAGATCATTGCACTCACCGAATCTTTGAAATCTACTTCTCGCAAGTATTTCTATTCCGGTTATCCACGGCCACAATGTACGGTTATGGTATTGATTAGAACCCAATATCCAAGGACCTGTCCTTTTAAGTTCCTTTTCTGTAACTAGTGGCCATGCACTGTCCGTCCACATGCGATTCTTGATTGCTTCAAGGGTACGCTTAGCCCTGTCTTCAATGGTTTTATGAGTAGTAGCTCGGCGCGAGGTCTTGTTGTCAAAATAATGTCTAACATTCTGGCAGCTGTCCCTAGCGTTGTTGTTGTTATTATTAGTGCCTTTGAATCGCACACTAAGGCTATCATTAAGACTATTCTCGGTTATCGACACGAGGTAAAGCGAGACATCCTGTGTGAGCATTCTTTCTTCTTCAGTCCTGCCATCTACTCCATCGTACTTGATATCTATGTAAGCTCCGTCTTCCTCTGACCATAGCTTTTCCTCCACGGCGTTAACCGTCCTTTCTGCCATCCTCATCAACTTGCTTGCCGTATTTTCCTCGCCAATTTCGCATAGCAATGAAGAAAAATCGCTGGCGGCCAGTATCCAAGAAGCTTGATTGTAAACTATCTTTCCAGAGCGAAGCGCAGTGTCCATCCAGTCTTCGTTATATCCTTGCTCAATAAGTCCATCATTATCTACATCGCGACATGCAAGGTAGTTCATAGCAGCAACCATTCGAGGGATGATAAATTCTATTAATTCTGCAGGCTTCCAAATGACCCTTGATGGAGGCATGCTCGTCTGACTAAGCGTAGATGATTGTCTTACATCCTTGCTTGAATTATAACTTTGTTTTCTATAATCCGCAGAGGATAATGGCTTTAGTTCAGACTGTAAGTGATCATAGTAAGAATAAAGACCTGCCTTAAGGTAAGTATCCAAAATCCATGAAGTAGTGGATATCATAAGCGCCGTAGAATCAATATCTGGATTGCGAGCATAAACTTCTGAGATACCCGTATCTTGATATATTGTAGAGGGCAACGCTCCCTTGAACTTCTCCTTTGTACCAGCGTCTGCATCTTGAATCTTGAAATTAAGCTCAGGCGATCCTCTTCCATAGACTATTTTTTCATCATTCAGACCAATTTGGTGTGCCCAGATTAAACATAGGGACCGGAGAACATTATAGGTATCTCCTGTAAGAAACTGGTCTCTAAGTATATATGCTGCATCTCTTGTCCATATCGCCTTGTAGTAATCACCTGGGTTCACACCAAGGTGAACATATTGCGCTGTCTTTTCTAGAAACCTTTCTGCCCTATCAAAAAATAAGCCCCAATCTTGTTGTCCTACTTGGCTATATTTTGTGTTATTCATAGGTCATCCATGCGACAGCATAATTCGACGGCTGTGGTTTCATGGCGTAACATTGTTTTACCTTGTGATCCTTATACTATTTTTATGTTTCGTAACCTCTATTGTTCAACCCATTCAGACACAACAACAATACAACAGTTGCCATGTTGGCGCATTGATGGCGATCGTATATGTGGCTTCATCTGTTTAATCCCAAGTTGGATATAGTTATGAAGACGCGGTCAACTGTAAAGTGATGCGATGTAAATAATAAACATCAAAGGTGCAGTGCGAGATATGCGGCATGAAGCAAAGGCTCGCTGGAAGTTATTAGGCACATATGCTATGCTTCTAAGACATGTTCAAAAACGACCCGTCTTAGCATAATTGCCAAATGTGTTGTAAAAACGTAAAATATTAAATTATCCTGCTCTCTTTTGTTCGCTGCTCGTTTTCGTTATCTACTAGATCGCTATCGCCTGGAGTTCATCTTTTGATTCAATTTCCTACTCTTGTTTTCTACCATCTAAGAATTTAATTACAGTAGTATCGATATTATCTATATATGTATACCATATACCGACAACGATGTCTTAAATGTTAAGACACATACCCAGCCCGCGGGGATATATCTTCGAACCAACTTGCAACCAAAAAGTGGGTCCTACAAGTGTTGCACTTAGATGCTGTTGTCATAGCAAAGTGCGATTAATAACATTACCGCCTCTGTGCCTCTAGGCATTTCATCAACTCTAGGCATTTCATCAATTAATCAACAACCGCCATGAAATTATGACTTTAGACTCAAGCAGAAACAATCTATCGTATTATGTCGGGCTCCTGTGCTGAGGGGGGGAGGGGTCTGTGGTTACATGACTTCTTCAATATTTATTATAGTGATATTTACAAGTATGATCCCGAAATGCGTGCAAAAGTTATTCATGATAATATCAATGCAGGAGGTGGAGCCGAGCGGCTTACTGTAATAACTATAGATCTGCTTGTCAAGATGGGCTTCAGGGTTGATCTTGCATCATTCAACAAGCCAGACATTGAGCAGCTAAAAAAAGATTTTGACGGCATTGTCAACCCAGTACCCATCAGCCCGATATCTCTTGATCCCTTAAAGATGATAGATTTTACAGGTGCTGCTCAAAATCCTCCAAGCGATTCTGAAGGACAAGACGGCTGTAGCCCTAATCAGGTATCACCAGATATATACAGTGACAAAGATTACACGCTGATTGTCAATACCCATGGGGATGTACTGCCATATTATGGTCAGCAAGAAGCATTGAGCAGTTCAACAGTCATTACCTATTGTCACTTTCCAATTATCCCTCAACTAATGCAACATGACCCTGACCATTATTATATTATGCGATTGGCCAAGAAATGGATCAACAATATAGAAATAGTAGGCTCGGAGTTCAGGCAAAACATGATCGAAAAAATAGGAAAAACTTATGATTTGATGATGAGAAACACAATTGTCCTTACAAACTCATTCTTTAGCAAAAGAGCAATTGAGAAGCTCTATGGCTCTGCAGTAAAACCTATAGTAATTTACCCCCCAGTCGATGTAGAAAAGTTCAGTACCAACGCCCTGCACTCTAACGAAAGAGAAAATATGATTCTTGTTGTTTCCAGATTCAGCCCTGACAAGCAGCTAGAAAATGTAGTGCATATATTAAGGATCCTTGTAAATGAATTGAAGATAAATGCAAATATGGTTCTTGTCGGAAATATTGCGGCTGGAGACGATCAGTATCTTGAAATGCTAAGGCGGTTGGTGCAGGAATACGGCCTGAGTTACAATATCTTAATAGAGGTTGATGCCAGCTTTGACCGATTGCTACAACTAATGCGAAAGTCCAAAGTGTACCTACATCCTTTCGCAGGAGAGCCTTTCGGAATATCTGTTGTCGAAGCAATGAGCGCAGGCCTGATTCCTGTTGTGCCAAATGAAGGAGGATATACTGAATTTGTACCAGAAGACTACCAGTTCCGTACGCATCAACAGGCTGCCGACATTATACGCAAGATACTGAATTCTTCAGATAATGACATGCAGACAGAGAGGAATCAGCTCAGCAAATCAGTCTCAAGATTTTCAAACGAAAGATATCAAGCAGAATTGCGGAAGGTAATCGAATCAATATTGCCATCCAACATGTTAACAGCCTAATAATCTTGCAATTTCATCCTTAGCCTCAAAC
>CAYWRR010000233.1:356-3904 GCA_964460425.1 uncultured Nitrososphaera sp. | reverse complement strand
GTTAGTGATTCTACTTCCTCCCAATTACAATATTCTTTAGGAGAGTTTTTTTTGTTTATTTCTGTTTCAAACTTCAATTGCTATTACACACTACCGCCAAATGATAACCTAGAACATAGCACCTACTTTTAATAATAATGCTCGCTGCCTCATGGTTTCCTCGTTAAGGCTTTGCTTTATCCTTAGATGTCAGATTATAGAAGATGGTATAAGATGACCTCTACCACTCATACTTGCTCCTCTATTTTCTGCTGTAATAAACACATCTTATCAAAAATAGTAGTTACAGAGTACGAAAGTAGTGCTTCCATACTTCCAATGCTCCGAAAACCGCGGTAACGCGCTAGCCATACAAGGTGATGTTAGAGATACAAACCAAGTTCAGCATATGGTGGAAGAGCCTATAAAACAGTACGACCATACCAATAGCCAGATCAGCAATGCCTAGATAGGCCGCTATATCCTAAAGCTATTTCTAGGGAAAACATGGGATGACTTTTTACACTGATTCAGTGATGAAATGAAAGTAGCATATGAGGTGAAAATAGCTGTATTGCCTGGTATGCTGTATCATGACAAACTCATCTACATTGGAAGCTGCATTGCAAAATATATACACCATGTCTGCCGCGTAATTGCTGCTCCTGCGATCAGCAAGTCAAGCTTAGTCACATTTTCAAGATATATCGCACAAGAATTTAGAAGAGAAGGGATTACAGCTGTAACGTGCTAGCTCTAGGGCTGACTGAAATATATGCCAATGCGTATATGCCTCCAGAAGCCAAGCAACAGATGGCACCGCTTATAGCTCTTGGACGTGCTGGAAAGCTAGAAGGTGAGGCAATAGCAGTGGCGTTTCTTGCTAGTGATGACAGCAACTTTGTGACAGGAAGCTACATGCTAGTAGATGGAGGCTTTATCTTGGTCAGATGATGGAGAGATGATGATTGGAAGAGGGTACAGTCTAATTAGAGAATTGACAAATCAAGGAAACTACAAGATGTATAAGGGACATGATGGGAAGAGGAATAATGGCTAATTTGATGCCTATATCTTCAGAAAAAGAGATAGAGTATCTGAGATCACAACATTTAGCAAGGGTAGCTACTTCATCTCAGGATAGAATTCCAGATGTTGCTCCTGTAGGCTTTGATTTTGATGGAAACTATTTCTATATCGGAGCAATGAATATTACAAAAACTACAAAATACAACAATATAGTAAGAAACAAAAATGTTGCGTTGGTTATAGATGATCTAACGACCATTAATCCTTGGGATCCAAGAGGAATCAAGACTTACGGATCTGCCGACATAGTTACGCGGGAAGAGCTTGCAGGAAGCCGACTCCGAGACAACAACCATTTCAAAGCTGTTTTCATCAGAATCAAACCCAGCAAAAAAAGTGGAGCTGGGGAGTTGACGAACCTTTGTTTCAAGAGGGCAAGTTCAATCTCAAAAGAGCATCAATGTAACCAGTGAAAACAAGTTGCCTTATAATATAAAAGTCGACAATCTGGTAAAAGTCTATAGAAATGATACCATACCCGCAGTAGGGGGAGTTTCATTTGAGGTAAAGGAAGGAGAATTTTTTGGTTTTCTAGGACCTAATGGAGCTGGCAAAAGTACGACGATTAAAATCCTTACAACTCTCATACCCAAGACTTCGGGCTCTGTTTCAATTGGAGGGCTTGATCTTGAAAAAGATCCTGACAAGATCAGGCAATTAATTGGCGTACAAAGTCAAGAAACTGCGCTCGATCTTGACCTTACTGGACGGGAAAATTTGACGCTTCAAGGTCATTTGCAGCATAAGGGCGGTCAAATGCTAGAGAAGCGTGTAAACGAACTATTGGGTCTAGTTGGCTTGGATGATGATGCAGCTGACAAGCGTACAGTTTTTTACTCTGGTGGAATGAAGAAAAGGCTAGATCTGGCTACATGTTTGATACATAGTCCGAAGATATTATTTCTTGATGAGCCTACTACAGGCCTTGATCCCCAATCAAGAGCAGCAGTTTGGTCGTACCTCAAGCGCTTGAATAAAGAAGAACGGATTACAATTTTTCTTACTACCCAGTACTTGGAAGAAGTTGACAAGCTGTGCGATCGGCTATCAATAATTGATCATGGTCAAATAGTTGCACAAGGAACTCCTGAAGAAATGAAGCAAGAGATAGCTGCAGATGCGGTAACTCTCACAATTGCAAATGGAGGAGATGCAGCAGCAGCTACTACATCCAGAGACCACGCAATAGTTGTAGCCAGGCAGGTTCTAAGGAGAATCGATGATGTTACAGAGATCATCGACTTTGACAATGGACTGGTAGTCTATGGGAAAAAAGGTGCATTTATGGTTCCTGAAATAGTGAGGACACTTGACGCTGCGCATATCAAAATATCCTCAATTAATGTTTCATCTCCAACTTTGGATGATGTATTTCTAAAGCACACAGGAAGAAGGATCAGATCGGAGGAACAGAAAGAAGAAAAAGAAAAAGACAACCTTGGAGCGAAGGGAAAACCCTTTACTTTTAGACGAAAAAAAGTCAAGGAGGGTATATAGAAAGCGATTTGTCTACTCTAATACAGGATTCATGGTATCTATTCATTAGAACAAACAGAAAGCTTATGCGCAAGCCTTTTCTCATATTCTTTTCGCTGTTTCAGCCCATGATTTTCCTACTTTTATTCACACAGCTTTTTGGTAGATTTGCGTCGATTCCTGGCTTTCCTACAGAGAACTATTTGCTATTTGCGGTTCCAGGGATTATTCTGCTAAATGCGTTTACCAGTGCTTTCCAGTCCGGCACAGCAATCGTTGACGACTTCAAGTCTGGATTTCTTGCAAAGATGCTTGTAACCCAAGCTAACAGACAGTCTATCCTCCTTGGCAGGATAGCTGCGGACTCAGTTAGAGTGACAGTTCAATCACTCATAATATTTAGTATAGGTTATGTCATGGGTGCCCATCCCGCAACAGGTGTTCCAGGGCTATTGATGATGCTTCTGATCTCTGCATTATTTGGATTAGGTTGGGGAGGAATCTCAATATTCATAGGCCTTATAACCAAGAATGCTGAAAGCGTGTTTGCTATCGCAGGATTCCTTACCTTTCCCCTATTGTTCATGAGTACAGCTCTGACGCCT
Source organism: uncultured Nitrososphaera sp. (assembly GCA_964460425.1). Taxonomy (GTDB): domain Archaea; phylum Thermoproteota; class Nitrososphaeria; order Nitrososphaerales; family Nitrososphaeraceae; genus Nitrososphaera. Next base: position 755 of record CAYWRR010000233.1, on the reverse strand, counting down.
GAAACCTTCATGCCAGATTGGATGCAGACTGTAACTAGATTCAATCCAATAAGCTACGGGGTTGATGCAATTCGTGTTCTAATGCTTTCCGGTTTCGACTGGCAGACAATATTGCCAGCATTCGCGGTAATTGGATCTTTGATAGCAATAACAATGGGAGCAGTAATTTATCAATTCAGAAAGGTAGTTGGGTAGATGTTGAAAAATCTGCAGTTACAACACATATAAAGACAAACTGAGAGTAAACGACCAAATAATTTCATTGTTTATCTTACAAGGCTGTATTCTTGTGATATTCTTCATTCTTGCGATATACTGCTAGCAACAAAGTAAAATCTATAAGGTCTAGAAATAGCGTTGTAACTGAAGTAGTTCCAGCATCTACTTTTTACAAAGCAG
>CAYWRR010000233.1:0-346 GCA_964460425.1 uncultured Nitrososphaera sp. | reverse complement strand
GTGTATCATCAGAAGTACTATCAAAAGAGCGGACGAGGCAGCTGCTATTTGTGAAAAAATATATAGTAGCAACAAAAACCTACGTTTCTATACCTATTTTGCTAGATTCTTCCTTGCGCTTTTGACTCAATTAATAATTTCCTATTACTCCTTTGTCCTAATGAGAGTCTGTTAAGAGCAAGTAGAAGCTAACAATATGTGCAAAGAAGCCAGCACTGAGTATTGTAAGTAGTAGAATGTAATAATAAGTCTAAAGATATGATATACAATTATTCCAATTCCAGTGATCGATAAAACCTAAACCATAAATCTAATAAGCCCCCTAATTGTTTACGAGCATCAAGAT
>CAYWRR010000232.1:0-3926 GCA_964460425.1 uncultured Nitrososphaera sp. | reverse complement strand
TCTATCATTGTATATATTCGGAAAAAGAGAAAAAATGGTTCTAAATAACCCAACACCGTCATATACAATCAAGCTTAGTGGTAAACCTAGCAGGCAGCAAGAGTGTGCGCTATAGTAAATGTTGGTGTAATCCTTTCGGGTACAGCGCATTCATCTAGATTAACTTTTACGCCTTCGTAAAAATAGCTTCACCTTGGTTTATATCTATAAAGATAAAAATTCACTTTCGACATACGCGAACTAGTCCAACGACATGGAGTAGAGAATCTATGTCAATGTTTAGTAGCCGGCTCAAGAGGCTGCAAAAGCTAAATGACTGTTCTGACTCAGAACCCAATTTCAAAAGCTAGATGGAATATGAAAATGTTTTCGATAATGTATCGCACTTCATTATTGTCAAAAGTTACCAGTCGTAATTCTGGCATCAAGTGTACAAAGATTTTATTCTGCTAGAGTTATGGGGTCGATATGGAGCTACTTGTCACTAGTAATAAATGAAGTTCCAAGAGATAGTAGTGGGTGTACAACGAATTTTATTGATAAAGTTTGAGACGCAGTCATGGAGCTACCCTTCTCTTTGTGTGTACGAAAAAATTTCTGATTCTAGTCGTTAACAATAACCATCTAACGCCTTCCTGTGGGTACGGAGAAATTTAAAAGGTCCGCAGAAAATTGGAATCCTACTAGGTATTCGTTCTTATTGATATTGCATCTCGTATTTTATATCTACTCTGACTGCAGACTGACCTAGGTCACCGGCCAGTTGTGAAAAAAGGGAGGCTATAATGATATTGCTTTAGTACAAGAGATAGTCCTAGAGATATCTATACCAAAAAAGTACCACGAAGCGAAGTTTGTTGTTTTCCATGGAGCCGGCTGAAGTCAAAATATTGTGGAAGCGGCCGGAAGGAAAAATATCATAAACGAGAATACATACTCCTAGCTACCTAGCTAACTCGACATTCTTTTCCACAATGATACCTAGCAGTTAATAGTAACAACGGAAAGCTTTGTATGAAAGTTAAAAAAGCTCGTTATGACACAATAAAGAGGGTATTGAGAGATGCAATCTGATGGCGGAGAGCAAGAACTAGGGCAAAGAGACTGTCATGATATTGCTTTGCTTACAAGAAAGGAAAAGGAGTGGTTGCTTGGAAATCCTGATTTACCTAAACCTTACAGGTATAGACTCAAAAGCAGCATAAAAAAGAAGATTCAAACGTTTATGAATCATGAGCTTCCTCTCTTAATTAAGAATAATCTCATCAGTTATGATGCAGAGAGCCTTGAGACTAGATTTGGAGACGGTACCTTCAATGGTAACAACTCAAGCCTTGGTAAGGCAAAGGTCCCGGGTCCAAATCCCGGCCAAGGCTTCCTTATTTTTAGAAAAGGAGCAAGAAATGAGGATTTTGAGGATTTGAAGACCTTACCAAATACAGTAAGATCCTTACCAAACACAGTAAGATCACAGCCGGGGGACGGAGAACCTTACAAACTACTGCTTAGCTGCACAATTCATCTGCCAGTCATCATTTACTTTCATGTCAGCCTTAGGATAATTTTGCCACCATACTGTGGGATCATTACAGGCATAGAGCTCGTTCCCGTGAATGGAATCATTCTCCTTCAAACAAACGTCTGCCAGGGGGCTACAGTTATTCGGATAGTCGTGTTGCGATACACACGATACGATTTTAGACTCTCCATTCTTCAAAAAGGTGGTGCCTCCCCAGGCTGACTCCGTATTACCGCACCACACTTCAACCCCTGAGGAATCTTTCATGTGATGATCTGTTTGTGCCGCAGAATTAGTTGAAGTTAGAGTAATACCGCCCGTAACTAACATTGCTATTAGAAATAGGGACCTCATTAGATCTGGTAGGAACATAGATTTATTTAAGATTTAAGGTTATGACTCATTTGAAACATTATGTTATCTCATAATCATGTGATAGGTTTTGTGGTAGGCATGGAAGGTTGATATTTACTTATTCGCCTTTGAATCTCTTTCTAAAAGACAATTACAGAGTTTAAAGAATAGATAAATACTATACCTTGTTTTTATCCACTAATGAAATTTAACAAAGGATCGGTAAATCCAAAGATACTTGGACTGATGTTAGTAGGGGTATCTGTCATGCTTGTTCCAACAGGATTTCAGAATGCTATTGCAACTAACATAATAACAACTGATGAAGCTGTTGAAGAAGCAGCAGAAGCAGGAAATGCAACTGATATAGAATTCCTGGGTATTCAGAATGCACAGTCTAGTTCAATATCTGAAATTAATGCAACTGCCTATACACTCGAATTAAACAACGTATCAGATAGCACTATTTTGTTCTCAGAAAGACCCAATAGAATTGTAACATCTATTAGCACTTCAGATTTTATTGGTAATTGGACCACAGGTCCTGATAGTTTTGCAGCAGACGCACCAAATGATGCTTTGATAGTTGAAGACACACAAACAGGTCAGCTGGAAACTGCTATAATAGAGTCATTTAATCCTATATATGATACGGATACAAATACTTTAACATATACATTTAGCGCTGAGAACGCATCGTCCATCGAGGTGCTAGGTGAGTTTGGACAATCTATCCTAATAATTGACGGCTTCATATATTGACAAAAGGAGAAGAAAATGAGATATTCGATTCGATTTCATTAACCGTGTACAGTTTTTGAGCCAGGTTATAATGAGTATCACAAGAGCAACAGAAAGACCTATTTTTTTCTTCAAGATAGGTTTTTTTCTTCAAGATAGATTTTTTCCAACTCTGATATATGTAGAACTGACACCATAACTACAGAGGGAGCATTTGGCCATGAACCTTACCCCTTGACATTTCTATTGAAGTTATGATACACAAGTAGAGGCTAGGACAAGAACATCCAGTTTTTTCCAAAAACGGCAGTTAAATTATCAAATGTCTATTCATAATCTTGTGGTAGGTTTTGTGATAGATGGTAGAGTACATTAACAAGCAAATACGCTTTCTTTTTTTATCCTCACCTTAACTCAAATTGATACAGGATTTAACTTCCCATTTTATACCTTGAACCGTACGAAGTAGATCCGCAGCTTGTAAACCGCTGGTGTTCTAAAGGGAAAGAGATTATGAAAAAGAGGAACAAATATAACAAGAACCTAATATCATAGAAACAAAATACTAACTAAAGTATTAAATAAATCAGCTGTGTTGTTCTGTGACGATGTCAACTAAGAATAACGCATTAATAATGATAGCTTTAGTAGCAGTAGCAGTTTCTGCAGTAGCAATCGCGTCAGGATTACAGAAATCAACCCTCGGTGATATTTTAGTACCAGTAGCAGTTTCTCCCATTGCAATCATACCCGACGTCCCTGACGGGACCTGCATTGGCTGTGCAGGTTCAGCCATGGATAAAATTCAGATTACCGCCCGTGGATCAATCGTAAACGATGCCGATATCCCTCCATCGCCTGGATCCCAGAGATCACCACAGAGTAGTGGATTAGCCCCCGAAATAACTACACGTGATGGTGGCAGTACAGGTTAATCAACAGAGAAGTGACCAACTCATCTCGTACAGCCATTCTCCTCTCCTTAAATTTCTATCCCGGTTCTAGTCTTTGTTCTCTTCAACTTCGATAAATCGAATAACCTACAGGTATAACCTACAAAACCTCTAGATTTTGACTTTGTTTGACAAGAGCACAAAAAGACAGCCGGCCATTTGTTCCGATAGATCCTATTATCGTAAGTGACTTACTAAACTAGAAAACACACTCGCCTTTCAAGTAGTAGGCCAAGGCTTGCTTATTATTGGAAAAGAAGCAAGAAATGACGCTTTTGAGGATTTGAAGACCTTACCAAATACGGTAAGATTATCATCAATATTCAATTTAAGAATTATACATTAATCATTGCAGAATA
>CAYWRR010000231.1:2176-3990 GCA_964460425.1 uncultured Nitrososphaera sp. | reverse complement strand
AATCGCTGCCGTGATAATAATGACTGGAGTAGTTTTGATTGCAAATAAAGGGAAATTCTGATGTTCAAGTTTGTCGAACATATGTGTTTGACTTAGGACGAGTACATAACGTTTAGTTAGTACTACTCATTATTTTTTAAAAAATGTGTATGGTTGACAAATCTAATCCTGAATATCATATTCTGACAGCAATTCTCTATGATAAATGTTCAAGCCCATTTATGATGGCATGGTCTTCTCTTCGGCTCGGCTCTTATGCCATTAGGGGAGTCCCAAGTTTTATAACTAGGAAGAGATAGCCGACAATCTTAAAGTATCGCCTGCTTCTATTAGTTCTGATATCCAGTATTTACGCAAAGAAGCTAATGAATCCATCAGAGAGTATGCCAGGGATTTAGCAATTCAGTACAAAACCAGTCTTATAGCGACACGAAATGTAATAAAACAGTACTGGAATATTGCTCAGAATGCTAGAGATAAGATGCAAGCCCTAGTAACCTGTCAAGGTAGCAAGTTTGAATCTTGGGTCTGTTCAAACTCCTGCACTTTTCCGACTTTGATCTATCTACTTACTTCCTGGACCACCGGTATTTCATATAATATTTCGATTAGACTAAGACTGTATCTTTTGCTTCCGATGCAACACAGCTCCATTTCTTGTTAGGTTTTATTCTAATGTAATTAGACCTAATTAATTAATTCCTCGCTAAGAATTCCATAACCTTTGAATTGAAAACCTCTGCTTTGGTAGCGCGGCCGAGATCATGAGTCACATCTTGAATAGTAACGCATTCAGACTTTGTTAGGCACTGGGCAAGTATATCGATTATGCGATGTAAAAATTTTGGGCTGCGTTCTCCCTTAACAAAAAGCGTTGGCACAGAAGAAATTTGATTCAGCTCCTGCAAGTTGAAGTCCATCGGCATCGCATTCTCAGCCTGCTTTAGAAACGCATTTGCATTATCCAACATTGATTGTCTTACTGGCTGCGAAAGCTGGTCAAAATACCCTTCGGCCATTGCCCCGTCCATAAACATCCTTGTTCCATTCTCAAGTTCCCCCCGACTGAACGCCTCGGCTGCTGGCTTGACAGCATTTTCCCAAAAATCTTGAAACATTTTCCGATCTTCTTCCACTTGGCTTGCAGCAAGTATTGGCAATACGGCAGGTTCTCCGAGCACAAGGGATTTTACGAGATCTGGATTTTTGCATGCACAATATAGCGTCACAAATGCGCCATCTGAATGACCAACGAGATGAGTCGGGGCCAAGCTTAACTTTCTAATTAGTTCTGCCAGATCATGAGCATACTGGCGGATCGCGCTGTTTTCTGCAGTAAAATGAAAATTATCTTCAACTTTGTTTGGGTAAGAATGTCTTCTGCTGTATGAAATTACTCTATAATGGCGTGAGAATGGCTCAACCTGGAATTGCCATACGCGATAATCTGTAAATGCGGCAGGTGTAAAGATTACTGATTGCTTATTGTTTTCCCCGGAAACTACATAATGCAGTTGTGTTCCGTTAACGTCAACGGTCTTCAAACCAGGCTCATCCATATTTACCAATCCCGTCATGCACTGATTAAAATTTTCCTAATATTCCATATAAGATATCATTCAAAAACTAAAGTTCTAGCCTGAGTAAAGGTTGCTAAGGAATCTCATTCGACCATCAAACAAGAGGGAAGAAGGATTTTTAAATATCTCTATCAAACATCTCCATGATTTTCTCCTTTTCTTTTGGATCTATTGGTTTAGTTCTATATGGACCCCGTGGGTCGTCATATCCTAAGAACCAAAATGGTAATGATG
>CAYWRR010000231.1:0-2076 GCA_964460425.1 uncultured Nitrososphaera sp. | reverse complement strand
ATAACTATATAAGCCGTTTATGAAAATTAGACCTATGACGATATCTCTAGTGGCATCTGAATCGGATGGAAAGGGATTAAGGTATACTTCATACGATAATGTTCAGGCTGTTCGGGGCACAACCTTAGTTAAGCGCGGTTTTGCTCACATGCAGAAACATGGTGTGATTATGGATGTTACAAGTGTTGAACAAGCTCAAATTGCTGAAGATGCCGGAGCGGTTGCAGTCATGGTTTTAGACAAGCTACCATATGATGTTAGAAATGCCGGTGGGGTGGCTAGGACTGCTAGTGTAAAAGTAATTCAGGATATTATGGATGCCGTCACCATTCCTATAATGGCAAAGTGCAGGATCGGCCATGCGATGGAAGCCAAAGTTTTAGAATCGACTGGCGTAGATATGATTGATGAGAGCGAAGTTCTCACTCCTGCAGATGAAGCTAGACATATCTGGAAGTGGGACTACACGACACCTTTTGTAAACGGTGCTAAAAATCTTGGCGAAGCTTTACGAAGAATAGAGGAGGGATGCGCTATGATAAGGACAAAGGGTGAACCTGGAACAGGAAACGTTGCTGAAGCAGTGACTCATATCAAACTACTTAATAGTGAAGTCTCCAGACTCTCTTCAGTTTATCATGACAAACAGGAACTCGTCAAAGCAGCTAGGGAAATGAAGGTACCGTTTGGGCTGGCTGCAGAAACGGCTTATCTAGGTAGGTTACCTGTAGTAAACTTCGCCGCTGGTGGAATCTCTACTCCTGCTGATGCCGCATTTTTAATGAATCTTGGATGTGATGGCGTATTTGTAGGCTCTGGCATATTCAAAGCTAGTGATGCAGACCAACGGGCTAGGGCAGTTGTCCTTGCTACTACTTTTCATAATGATATAAAGATCGTCACTGAAGCTCAGAAAATGGTTGATGAGAAAAAGTCAATGCTTGGATTGGACACTAAAAACTTGGAACTCAAGATGCAGGAACGTGGGTCACTTATTTGAGTGAGGATAAAAAAGTTTCAATCGGCGTACTTGCTGTACAGGGAGATATAGAGGAGAATTTAATCGCATCAAAGAATGCTCTGAAGGAAATGAATGTAGCAGGTAATGTTACTAGAGTTATATATCCAGGGCAGATCACACAAATAGATGGACTTATTTTGCCTGGTGGAGAAAGCACTGTTGTTAGTTCTCTGATCACAATCCACCATGGAGAAATATTTCAGGCCGTAAGGAAAGTTGTGTCCGATGGCTTACCAGCCCTCGGCATTTGTGCTGGAATGATAATGCTTGCTAAACGAGCATATGATAGAGTTGTCGGGGAGACAAAACAACCACTCTTAGGAAATCTTGATATCGAAGTAGAGCGAAATGCGTTTGGAAGACAATCTGACTCCTTTGAATTAAACCTAGAGATTCCACTTATAGGTAAAGATCCATTTCGGGGAGTATTCATTAGGTCGCCGGTTGTGAAGAAACTAGGGAATGATGCTAAAGTGTTAGCTAGGATCAATGAAAAGATTGTTGGGGTTATACAAAATAATATAATAGGTACTGCATTTCACCCCGAGCTATCTAGAGACATTCGACTTCACCAGGCGTTCATAAACAACGTCATGAAACATAAACAAGATAAACAACATAAAAAAAGATAGAGCTACGATTTTCATATTGGAACGAGGTGCGGGGGGTGGGATTCGAACCCACGAACCTCTAATGGACGGGATTACCCATTTATGAGATCTTAAGTCCCGCGTCTCCAATGCTAAAAAGTAGGCCATATTTGGCCAGGCTCTACAACCCCCGCTTCGATCATCTAAGTTGGATTCTAAGAAGTGTAGCGTAATTAAACTTTACAAACATTAATGAGATTCGTGGGGCACAGATTTGAATTAATGACGCCAAAGGTTTTATCCACTTAAAATATATTTACCTCAAAATACTAAAGCACCACCCTGCGCAGGTGATGGTACTTGCCTTAGGTTCAGGCTAGGCTCGGCATGTTTTAAATGTAACCCAACCAACTACTTGCGTATCAGAATGCAGGTGCCTTGGTAGCTCAGCATGGTAGAGCGTTG
>CAYWRR010000230.1:0-3995 GCA_964460425.1 uncultured Nitrososphaera sp. | reverse complement strand
GTTGAGTGGTGAGACGATATAGATTATCATATCAAATTACTTTCCAGATGAGTTCTATTGTAGGGTTGTAAAAGTGGATGATGTACATATATGCCTGGCAAGTGTGGCTCCTCTACAATATAGAGTCTATGGGAGCGGCATGAGAAAGGGAGTGAAAAAGAAGGTGTCTAGAAGAACATCATGGATTCACTGGTATCAAGAGGCTATGCTTCAGGTTTGATAAAGGTAGATGATCTAGCTATAGACAGCAGTACAGTACCAGCAAAGAAAGGGTAGGCAGCAGTAGATAGATAGAGGCTACGACGGTCACAACAAGAAAGCTAAAGAAAGCAAAATACATGGTATAGTAATACAACATTCACCTCATCATTACCCGTCTCAATAGACCTTGGACCCGGCAACGAACATGAAAGCAGAAAGCTCCTCATCTCCCTTCTAAAAGCGGAAGAATATCGGGATTAAAAGTATCAGAAGACTCCGGAGCAGACTAAAGCAGGTTTATACTGACACCAAGTATCATACACCATTGGTCATGATGTACCTTGCGGGTAGAAGAGGTATTGTAGCTCGCATCAAAGAACGAGTAAACAGGAAGAAGAAGAAGAAAAGACCTGGTAGACCACACATCTCTTTGACTATGTAACGTACACCACAACTAGAAGTAGTGTCAAGAGATTCTTCTCTAGTTGGCTGAAGAGTTTCAGGAGGATTCAGACCAGGCATGATAGTCTAGTCTCAACATACCTTGGGTTTGCGCAGCTGGGATGTGTTATGATTCTGATGAGGAAGGTTTCCAGATGAATTCCTGATAGTCGCATCTCCCATTTCAGAGATAGCTCATTTACCCGTCTTAGTATTATCATTTCATAGTTTGATAGGTAGGCCATCGATGGATGCTGACAGGTCAGCAATTTTCGTATATGCCTATCTAATGCTGAAAGCAAGTTTACTGACTAGAGCAGCTTTTCGGCGTTCAAGGATAGTCAATATCGACGGGTAGATGTTACATCCACAATTCTCGCACATGAAGGATGTTGCTTCGCCAAAAACGCACGTAGGCTTGCGGTTACCATAGGCATCGTATGACTCTACAAACCATGTAGGGCAACGACTGGACCATTGATTGGTTCTCATTAGGTCGAGCTCTTCGTCCGAGTTCAAGATGTAGTCTCCATAAATTAGATGTTTCAGCCTTTGTATTTCATCGATATCCTTCTGGCGTTCTATATGCGACAGATATAACGCATCCTTTGGACTCATAGGAGTAGACCATGCAAAACAGATTCCGTTCGCTCCTAGGTTCTTTGCTGCTTCAACAATTCTATGTATTTTGGCATGGTTAAGCCTGCTAAGTGTAGTGTTGCAATAGCAATCTGCAGGAATACCTGATGAGATATTTTGCCTTATCTTCGCAAAGACCCCTTTACCTCTGATAAGGTTGTGTGTTTCCTCATCGCCGTCAAGGCTCACTATATACAAGGTATTTCTGAACCTTGGGAAGGCAAAAGTTCCATTTGTTACTATCCAGGTTTGGTCAAAGATTTCTGCGGCCACTTTGCACTTTTCACGAGATTGTTCAGTTAGTAGGGGCTCGCCGTCAGTTAGGGTTGCATGCCTGATTCCACGCTTGTGCAACGTTAGACACAATTCCTTGAAAGCATCAACAGTGAGCTCATGCCGCGGTTGTCGAGTCTTCTGTCCTTTAGCGATTGCTCTAGGAGAGGCCGTATAGCAAAATGAACATGCCAAATTGCACGCCAGGGTTGGAGCTAGTGAGCATGCTAAAGGCTTCCTATCATGTAGTATGGACTTCCTAATGATGTGGTAGTGAAAATATGCCTTTTGTATTATAGCAACCAATGTTATCAGTACCGTGGTTGCCAGTAGAATATATCAGTTGACGGCTCTGGTATCAAGATTCATTGGGAATTTGGAGTCTAGTAATGTGTTTTAATTGATAATGCCGATGACCTCTTGTTGTCACATTTAGAATTTCGTTGGCATATTTACTACTACATGAATACAGTATTGATATAAAGGAGGGCCTAGAGGGTTCTGAGAGAAAGAACTTCAGAACGGAGACACAACATATTTGATCCAATATTAATAACTAAAGAGAAAATAAAGTTATGTAGATTTCTGTGAAGGCATCTGCAGTGGGAAGATGGAATAGAATTCCATCTTCCAATTCGTACGTCGCTAACTCTGTCATGTTGTAATAAAGTTGTTAATGACTCTTACGGAGTTAACAGTCACATAAAAATGGCATATAAGAATGAATACGGCAGCAACATTTCAGAGTGGGATAGGAGAAGTTTGAATCGTACTTAATAAATATGACTGACTGGTCAGTCATATTTATTAAGTACTGAAGGATTAGCATAATCATGACGATGACGACTAATCATAATAGCAATAATAATAACAACGTCATAACAATCACAACTGAGGAGAAAATCAAAATTAATATCGAATACTTAGCTTGGCTCTATGCCAAGTCAAAGGAGAAGAAGAAACAACATAAGGGTCTGCTTGACACTCGGCGCGCAATTGAGCTTATCATAAGGGACGCAGGTGGAGAGAACGCACTAAAAGAGCTTTTCCTAAAAGAACAAGACGAGAAGATAATAGATGAGCTCACAAGATTAAATCCAGCTATAGCAGACACACTTAAGCAAGACCGGGAAGCCAGCTTACAAGCTCTGAACGGATTCATTGCAGATTTACAACAGTAGTGAGTGAAAAAGGTAAAGAGTAAGGACAGGAGCAGAGTCCTATCAACCACAGATTTGTGAATATGGGGGTCACTAAAACTAGCCAATACCTGCAAATATTGCTCTGATCGTATCAGACCATGCTTTCCTATTACTAGAATCCTCGGCACCCGTTACCTTGTTTATTACAAGTCCCTCGTATAATCCAATTAAGCCTGAAGCAATAGCATCTCTATCAATATCCTTTCTAGCAAAGCCTTTTCTAATCTGTAGTCCAATAAATTCTGATATAACCTGATGTCGATTTACTCGATACTGCATTAAGACCTTTCTTAGCCTTGGATTGCGGGTCGCCATAACAGACATTTCTAACAAAACCATATTATGATATGGATCGACTCCTTTCTGAAAGTAGTCATAGAACCTTTGCGCATCAGAAACAAGATTTTCATTTGTTATCAACATGCCATCTAGCTGTTCTTTTACTTTCTTGAGGCTGCTTTGGCAAATGCCATAAAATAGATCTTCTTTGCTCTTAAAATAGAGATACAATGTTCATTTGCTTAGGTCAGATAGATTAGCTATGTCATCAATTTTGGTTCTATCAAAGCCAGTTCTTGCAAAACATTCTATTGCTGACTCGATTATTCTTTCTCTTACCTCGCTTTTGTATCGGTTCGTTACCTTTGGGCACATATGGTCGTAATCTTACTCCCTATTTTTTCGGTTAATATGCATAGGCAGCGCAGAATTTGCTGAATCATCAGAGTCTGTATTCTTGCTGTTGATGTTATTATCAGTTTGTTAAGCATGGCTTTGTTGAAGCCACTCCATATCAACCCTGCAACAAAAAAGTTTAGATGCTTTAACAATTTTAGTTTATTGTTTTGTTGTTCGTCATCGTGATGGTGTTGTTCGACTGACAATTTTTTGCTGCAACAACGTAACTAGGGGTCATATATATACATAACTGACTGGCTAGTCAGTTTAATTATGAGCATCTGTAGATCCAATAGAAGAAAACCAATCACGAAGCTGAACCCCATGCTTACTCTATTGGTTCTGTATGTGCAAGACATTCAGCGCCTAGACCCTAGAAAATACTTGTTTGTGAAATTTTTTAGCAGGCCGAGATAGTTCCGAGGGAAAAGCCTCCAAAATTTAGACTTGGATGAAAAAATGTGCTATTTTACATCCTCAACCCTAGGATTGACTATATGGTATAATTCCTAGTAGTTGACAACATGTTTTCCATGTGACGAAACCTACCATAACCTTCTG
>CAYWRR010000229.1:0-4001 GCA_964460425.1 uncultured Nitrososphaera sp. | reverse complement strand
ATATTATTATCATCATATGACTCAACTAATTATAGACTATATGCCTCCCCTGTACTAATAATATAATACTATTATTGAATAAAGCTAAGCAGTAGGTTGGCAGTAGCCTGAGTCTTTATGATTCTGGAAATATATGTGTTCTCGATATGGTGCCAACAACAGAGCACGTAATAATAATGCATTTAAGTAAACGCCTCTTTATGAATTAGTGATATTACAACATGATGGTGTTTGAAGTTGAATTGGAGTTAACAATAAATGAAGAAGATGGATCTACTGTAGTCCGAAAGATGTCAGAACTTGTAAACAAGGCAAAGGAACTTGGTTTTATTATAGTGGAAGCTGAAGTAAAACAAGAGGAAGAAGTAGACGAAGATGAGGAAGAAAGCAACAAGCATGAGAAAAAGGAAAAATAATAGTACACAAATACTACCTCCTAAACTTAAGGACAGCAGCAGCCGCAAATAGAGAGCTAGTGAGCATTGCAGAACGAAGAAATTGGAGTTAAAATCACACTAGATCCTTTTCTTCCTAATATGGCTGCTGCTGATTGTACAATCTGTCCTTGTTATCCAGATTATAAAATATGGTACAACCCTGATCTGCTATTTTTTGCAAAGAATAGAATTGATGATTGCTGCTACTTGATTCAAACAGGTTAGGCTGAGTGTGTAATACACAAAAGTAAGCGATAAAGTTTCAAGCTAGGAGATTAGATAATGAATGATTAAATAACAATGGGTGGCAGAAGCCAGAGAAATGAGTGGCAAGGATGAATTGATTTTTTCAAAGGAGGCTCTGATGAGGACACATGCTGGCAAGGACATAATCAAGGAGAGAATGCTGCAAAGTAAGGGCTACAAGCAGTTCAATCATTACAAGGAAAAGACAGAGCAGGAATTTCCTAGCTTCGTGCAGCGGTTCGCCTTGTCCTTGCATAAAGCAATAACTGCCGACAGTAACCCCTCCGGTACAATACGCAAGTTTGCCGAAGAGGTCAATTCACAAGAGCTTGTCCTTTCACACAACAGCGTGCCAGACATCAAGATGAGATTATTAAACCCTGACATCCTTGCAGACAGAGTCAGGCGCATATTAGATTCTAATTTTGTCAAGATGACGTTTCCGGTTTTCAACGCGCTTTACGACAGTGCATCTAAATATTTTGGCGATAATGTTTCTGAAGAGAAGAGGAAAGCTGTTATCGATGGCCACATAATCGCAATTGATCTTTCAGAGTCTATGGACAGGATAGTTGATAAAGACGAAGATCTGGAGTATCTTGACGATTACAAATTCATGAACCCATACATACTTGCAATAGCGCGCACCAATATTGCACAAGGAGGTGATGCAGTTCTGAAGGCTTTTGAAGAGGGCTTTCGCAATGCTAGGATCGGCCAGCACATAGATGTTAAGCTAAAGATGGAACCGGCGTCAATTAATGATGAAAACATGACTGAATGCTATAAGAAATACCGGGCAGTGATGGGGACTGCTGGCAGGAACATGGCACTCAATCGCCGCCCACTTTCTGATATTTTCCATCTTGGCATGGCCAAGGCTGGCGAGTGTGTAGGCTGCGGTAATGAGATCGAAGACACCATAAGGAACAACGGAGTAAAGATTCCGTCATGGCCACTCTACTTTGCAGTCAACATGGGTAATGTACAGCGCGGCTTTGAACTTACAATGGCAAAGAGTGATCTCTATCTGGATGAAGCAAAAATTGCGCTTGACATGCTGCCTGAGAACTTTCAGATAAAGCCTTTTTTGGAATTTCTTTTCTTGACTGTCCGTCACTACAATCAGTACTGGTATAACGAACTTGTACGCCATGCACCCTTTCGTGAATTCTACAAAAAGATAGAAGAGCTGTTACAAGAAGATGATGATAATAATAATGATGTGGTCTGAAAAACATAGGCCAAAGACAGTGCAAGAAATGGTGGGTAACGAGGACGCCCGACTTGTTGTAATAAAGTGGTTAGCAGGCTGGGTGAGTGGCAGTAGGCCGCTTCTGTTATTGGGCCCACCAGGCACGGGCAAGACCACCCTAGTACACGTACTTGCAAGGCAACTTGATTATGATTTGGTAGAAATGAATGCAAGCGACATACGCAACAAGGAAGCACTGCAGGCAAGAATAAAACCAGTCTTTCAAAATACTGCCAACCTGATTGGGAAAAAGATAATGCTATTCTTAGACGAGGTAGATGGTATTTCCGGGAGGGAGGACACAGGCGGTCTTGACACTCTTACCAATCTAATGAAAGAGCCAACCATACCGGTGATAATGGCTGCAAACAAAAAGTCACTTAGGATAATGAAGCTTGCTAAGGCTTGCAAAATAGTAGAGTTTAATCCAGTGCCCCCGCGGCTGTTGCTACTGTTCCTAGATCATGTGCTGCAGAGTGAAGGGGTAAAGCTTGGATCAGGCGACAAAACATCGATCATAGACACCAGTAGAGGTGATATCCGATCATTGCTCAATGGTGCACAGTCACGTGCCGCTGGCTATTCTACTGTTTCAAACAAAGACATCGTAGATGTGGACATTGCAGATGCAATCAATGGTTACTTTAATGTCGACGGCTTGAACCAGGCGATGCAGTTCATAACAAGGGCAGATGCGTCATATCCTGATCCACGATATCGATTGATCTCGCCGGAGGAAAGGCGGAAAGATATGCTAGCAGCCTTATTCTCAAGCATAGTTTCCTCACAAGTGGAACAGCACGATCTTGCTTTCTTGCTGAATGTACTTTCAAGAGCAGATATGATCGTTGGAAGAGCTAACGCATCAAGGCAGTGGCACCTTCTGAAATATGTAAACAGCCTGATCGCAACAGGGTTGTACAAAAAATCCCGCCAGAAGGGCATAAAATACCACCAGTATTCAATGCCGTGGCCTGTGATGGGACCAATATTTGCACGCTCGCAGTCGACAGGGAAGATCTTGGATGATCTTGCTCTGGCTCTTCATATTTCAAGAAGCTCTGCCGGATTATTTGTCCTGCCATATTTTATCAGGGCTATGATCGATGAAAAAATAGATCCAGTGGAGTTTGCACTAAATAACTTTCAGGACGAGTCATTTGGCGAGTCAATTGCAAAAGAGATAGAGAAGGCAAAAAGAAGATGAACGATTGGATAGGGCTTTTGGTGAAATACAAAGGCAAGTGCTCTGTATGTGGCAAGGAAATATCTGCAGGCGAGTATGCTCTTTGGTCAAAGAGTAGCAAGGCGATCAAGCATAGCGAATGCAAGGCACCACCTCCACCAGCAACAACTGAAAAAAGAGGCCAGGATAGGAACAGGCAGCATTTTAAGGCAGCAGTAAATGTTGATTGCTTTATCTGCGGTATGCCTGCCGCTGCCAACAACTCCGGGTTTGAGGCCGACGACTATGGCAACCAGACAATATCGCAAGCGTCTATCTGCAATAGATGTCTGGAAGATAATAATGCCTACCAGAACTACCAACATGCATTCCTTGAAAAGGTCCAAAGAGTAGCGAGGGTAAAAATTTGTAAGTGACTGATTGATGCCTGCAATGAAGAAGGGTGGGGGGATGCCTGAGCCAAAAGTGGAAATATTTCAAATTAATGATGTTAGCGCTTATTCTGGTATTGACAAGTATAGATAATTAGATAAGCGGACTTAAGAAGTGACACACATATAGAGTATAGAGTGGAAATAATAGGAAATGTTTCCGCTCTATTTCTGAGTGGCTTATTGAGTCGGTAGTTGGCGCCTCCTTCTTCTTCCGCCTCCACCCTCTCTCCCCCTAAAGTGCTTGCCACATTATAACTTTCTCATTTTACACCATTATCGATTTGGTATCCTCCTCAATTTACGACTCTACAGTAGAAGTAGTCATTCAAGAAATGATAGATGAATGTCAAAGAAATATTGATGAAGAATACAACAATGTGATCGCAAATGAGTATTTGAAATTTAAAATGAAAACTCTACAAGATGCACCCAGAGAACTAAAG
>CAYWRR010000228.1:0-4008 GCA_964460425.1 uncultured Nitrososphaera sp. | reverse complement strand
GTATCATCAAAGATCGTGATTATGCCTTCGATATAACTTCCAAGCATCTGAATGTCTGCTGCATCTTTTGTGTTAATTTCATCATCTTTGGCGGCCTCTTTTAGCTGGGTCGATTTTTGTTGAGCAACAGCTTGGCTTTTCTTTCCTATCGAATTAACCAATTCCTTCAATGTCAATGCAGTTTCTCTGACCCTTTTAGACAATGCTGATTGTTCATCAGCTTCTGTTGAGGATTCAGGGGTTCCTTCAGACATTGTTCATATTCATCCTATCCGTTATGGTTAAAAGCAGTTTGGTATGATGATTGCTAGGTTCGAGTACCTTTTGCGTACAGTATCTCATGATTTCCAGGAGTCATATCTTCCCAGACTACATAGATATTATCTCCTGCAATAGCTATAGAGGGACACTCAGAGATCTTGGGATTATTGCTCAGATTGATCACTTGTGTTGAATTACTATCGTTCATTTCCAGTAGAAGGATCTCTTCATTGCCTGAAACATAGACTTGAGCTGCTACATATGAAAACTGTCCATCATAAGCACCAACTTCTACATTTAGGGGATTTACTAATGTGCCATTCTCCTCGATCATTACAGACTCTGAAAAGCTCCTTCCCCCGTCAATGCTCTTTGTGAAAAATAGCCCATTTACATCTATTGAATGAAGTCCTCCAGATACTACGTAAACAATCTCATCAAAGGCCGCTACCTGGAGCTCACCAAAATCATTTTCTTTGTTTAGCTTTATGATGTTATCAAAAGTATTTCCACCATCTAAACTCCTCACAAAAAAAAGGCCTTCATTATCTGTTTCATCTAGGTTGTCACCTGCCATATTCCAAGCTACATAAACACTGCCCTCATATGCTGCTACCTTTGGGAAGGTTTCTTGATTAGAATTGTTGCTAATATTTACTGTGCTGCCAAATGTTGCCCCACCGTCAGCGCTTGCCTTCAATAAAATATTTGTATTATCACCTTCACCTTGGTCCAACCAGACAACATAAACGTTGTCTCCGAAAACTGCTATCTCTTGGTTAAATGAGTCTGATGTATTGTTGCTGAGGTTTTTGATTTTGTCAAAACTGGTCCCGTTATCTTCGCTACTTGTGAAAAGGACTTCCCTATTGCCCGAAGTATCATCGGCCCATATTGCATAAACAATATTGTCGTAAGCTGCAATCTGAGGATGCTCTGAAAAGCCAGAGTTGTTGCTCAAATTGACAGGTGATCCAAAAGTATTCCCGTTATCATTGCTGCTTTTTATAAAAATATCGTAGTTTGTGTAGCCGGATGGCACAGAATCTTGCCACAACATATATACATTGTTATTCCACGCGGCAATCTGTCCGTAAACTGAATCCGCAGGATTATTTGTCAGGTTAGTTGCGTTTTCAAAAATAACTGGCACCGAATTGTTATCTCTAGATTCACTTACGATACTGTGTTGTAATGGATTGAGTTGAAACGGATAATAAAACAAGGAAGCAATAACAGTTATCGCCCCTCCTGCGATTAACACAGCTATTAAGACGCCGTACACTTTCAGACATCATATATGCAGGTGTCTTATTTGAATGATGTGCAGTATTGCTATAATAGTTGTTACTATATTGCTGCTAGGATTTTAGCAATAATGCAAGGGGAATCAAATTACACAATTGAAGTAGTAGATAATGTGAGTTGTGCCTCATTTACTGCCCTGTTTGCAAAGTGACGGGTAGAGAAATTATGGATATTTTGCATCTTTTGTTAGATTGAATGGAAAATACGGCTATGCTTCACTCATCTTGAGCTAGTCAAATTTCTTCATAACATTATAGCATGGCGATACCTTATGCCTGTCGACATATTTCCCACATACCGACCTATCGCCATATTTCTTGTGACACTGGCACTCGCAATGCTCTTTACCAAGCAGTTAGAAAACTGCAATAGAAATCATTTAAAGGTACATCAATCGGCTCATTCTTTATTGTGGCCTATCCCATCATATGAGATGATAGTGGTATGATTAAATAACATCTGTTTCAGTACTTCTGAAGGACAGCAGGGAGTGAGAATAAATATACTCTGTGTTAGAGTCTAAGTATTTGACAGGCACCCTCAGCCTCTGAGTGCCTGGAAGATTTCTTGACTGTGACCCGCGGGCCTGACTTTTTTGAAGATCTTGACTATCTTGCCTGTCTTGTCAACGAGAAAGGTGGACCTGTTGACACCCATGTATTCTCTTCCCATGAATTTCTTAAGTCCATAAACGCCATACTTTTTTGACACTTCATTCTTAGTATCAGCAACAAGAGGGTAGGGAATCCCCATGTTTTGACGAAACTTTTCGTGTGATGCCTCATCATCAGGCGATATACCAACGATCTCAATGCCAGCGTCTTTGAACTTTTCATAGTCCCGGGTAAACTCGGTTGCTTCTGTGGTGCAACCAGGAGTGAAATCTTCAGGATAGAAATAGACTACAACATCTCTTTTGCCATGAAGATCGGACAGCTTGTACGTCTTTGCATACTTGTCCCTCATTGCAAAGTCTGGCGCAATGCTTCCTTCGGTAAGGTCGAGCGGATTTTCTTGCATAGAAGATAAACTAGAAAAGCAGAAATAAAAAAGTTAGTAATAGTGAAGCATTGTGAGTGTGTGGTGGTAGTAGTATCCCTTTCTGCTCCTAGCATTTTAATGCCCAATACATTGCAGGATGCGCAGCAAGAATTAGCAAGTCAGCAATGTTATTGTTATTATTATCAGGTCTAACCAAAGACAAAGGTGTAAAATACAAAATTATCAGAGCGAGGGATAACCTCTATTTCGCGCGCTTCTGGCTTGTCTGTTCTAATCAAATTGTACATGAACGGCCATTCAATGCTGGTGATGCTTATACCACCCTCAAGCTTGGCGTCTCTGCCCAGCTGCTCTTTTGTTAGGTGATTACCGTCAACCTTGATCTCCATCTTCCCTGGGTTGCCATCAGATGTCCCAATTATGCCATGCACTCGCTTGGCAGCATTGTATTTCATTATCACTGCTGGATTCTGATCCCTGCCGCCAGGTCTATACTGTACTGCCTCACGCTGCCATATCCAACTCCCACGGAGATATACGATATTAACATCGTGCAAGCCGGGATCGACCATGAGGTTTACACTATCGGGCTTGAGTGTCTGGTTATTGCCAAATCGCCGCAAGCGTGAATAGCCTACGCATACCTCAGGGGCCATTCCGTAAAAGTGCATGCCATATACATCATAAATCTCGTCCTTCGGATCATGCTGCTCTTTTTCTTCAACCGGTTTGTTTCCGGCCTCTTGTAGTAACTCAACAACAATGTCTTCAAAATCTTCGATGCCACCATACCCAGCGTGCTCATAACGGATAAGTCCATTGTGATCTATAAAGACATGTTTTGGCCAATACATATTGCCATAAGCTTCCCACGTCTTGTTGTTAATATCAAATGCAACTGGAACATTATTGATGTTATAGCGGGAAAGAGCGCGCCTGATGTTGGCATGGTCGGTAGCAAACTGATATTCAGCGGAATGAGCCTGAACCACCTGTAGTCCATACTTTCCATATTTTTGCTGTAGGATCCTCATGATAGGTATAGTCCGAAGACAAAAGATACAGGTATATGTCCAACAGTCGATGAGCACGATCTTTCCCTTCAAGCCTTTGATTGACAGGGGCTGAGAGTTAGCCCATTCTGATATATCTTTGAATTCAGGGGCTGGAATCGCCGGAATAAGATCCATTTCTACATCCTTCAGAGGATTAAACAGGATATAACTGTAGATCCGTATTGCTCTCAAGTACTCTGACAAAAAAATTTTTGCTAGCTGTGGTTGCAAGCCCAGGAAATACAACAGGACAATAAATTAGCAAGAGAATCCTTCTTTACATTGTCTGACATTATGGAGCTCATATCTTACAAAATGCAATAGTGACACACACAATGATGACTGAAGAGTCAATGCTTACAAACATACTAAAAAGACCTCC
>CAYWRR010000227.1:0-4040 GCA_964460425.1 uncultured Nitrososphaera sp. | reverse complement strand
CATAGGACAACAGTCCTCAACTACATTGACGACTCCGGAGTACAGATAGCAGATATTGTAGTAGGATTCAAGTTTGCAGGCTTTCCAGTCGCACCCCCAATAAAGAATCAAAAGTTTGACCAGTACTGTGGCGATGAAGTATACGTTAAGATAAATGAGATATATGAAAAAGATCCGCAGGTTGCAGAGAAGAGGAAACTAGTACTCAAAGAGATAGAGGAAGGCAAGTCAGAGATCGCCCGATTTGCTATGGATATTACATTACGGGTCTTGCAAGAGCAGTTGAAAACATGCTGGCGTATGAAAGTACATTATGATTTGCTGAATTTCGAAACTCACATTGTTGGTTCAAAGTTGTGGAGCAAGGCCTTTGAGTTGTTAAAAAGCAGTGGTATTGCCAAGTATGAAACTGAGGGCAAGAACAAGGGATGCTGGGTGATAGAGGGCAAGGAAAAAGAGGAGGATAAGGTCTTGGTAAGAAGCGACGGCACTGCAACTTACATTGCAAAAGACATCCCCTACGCTGTATGGAAGTTAGGGCTTGTTGAAGATCCATTCTACTACCAGGAATACACAAAGCAGTGGGACGGCTCAATGCTCTATGCTACAACCCTTGCTGATGGCAGCAAGTCTGTTGATAAAAAATTCAACAGTGGTCAACGGGTTATAACAATAATTGACTCAAGACAGTCAAGACTTCAGGGGATAATCTCACAGGTGCTTTCAAAAATTGGGGTCAGCGAAGGTGGCTACAAATATTTCCACCTAAGCTATGAGGCAGTGACCCTCAGCTCCGATACTGCCAGGGAGTTTGGAATCGATATCGGTGATAAACACTTTATGCATATGTCAGGCCGGAAGGGAATTTACGTCAATGCTGACTACGTGCTTGATGCTCTCCATGCCAAGGCGTACAAGGAAGCAAAGACTAGAAACCCTGATTTTTCAGATCAGCAGATAAATAAGATAGCGAACGAGATCTCGATATCTGCCATACGCTATAACATGATAAAACAAGACCTTGACAAGATAATTACATTTGACATCAAAGAGTCACTAAGCCTTGAAGGCGACACTGGCCCTTATTTGCAGTACGCATATGCTAGGTCACAGCGCATACTGGAAAAGTCAGAACAAGGCATTATCGCAGGAAGAACTAACTTTGCATTTGAACAGCTGACACACGACTCAGAAATTGCTCTAATTAAGGAGATATCAAAGCTTGACCTTGTGGTTGAGAATGCAGCCAAGTCGCTCTGTCTTAAGTCACTTGCTCATTACGCGTACAGCCTTGCGATGATGTTTAATCTCTTTTATGAAAAGGTGCCTGTGCTAAGGGAACAAGATAATGAGGTAAGGATGGCTCGTCTCGGCCTTGTTAAAGCCTTTGGTATTACTTTGAAAAATACGCTTGAAGTGCTTGGAATAACTGCGCTTGATCGTATGTAATAATATAATGTGTCCATCTACATAAACCATTGACCATATTGAAACACTTGCTATTATAACCACACACACTTTTGCGCCTTTATGTTCTCTGATTTCATATATGTTTCTGTAGCAAACAACACTCTGCATCATTATCCTCATGCTATTAAGAAGAAAGAGTTTTTCATTAGAACTGATTTTAGATGAGTTTTGCAGGTCTTCTATAAAATCCAGCAAGCAATCTTAATGCCTACTGGGATGATATTATCACCTACTTACAAACTATAACATACCTACTTTTTAGATTAATTTTTATCTTATGTGTGCAACTATCCGCTTGCCTTGACAAAGATCGAGGAAAGCTCTTATGTGCTGCTGTTCCACACTCCACGCAAAAAGTGGCTTACCAAAGTAACGTGGGACAAAAAGTTCCATACGCACCTTGGGATAATTGATATCTCTTCGATAATAGGCATGGAGTATGGTTCGGCAGTCAGGACCACGGAAGGAAAGCTCATTTTTCTTATGGAGCCTACCATACATGATTTTATAATGAAGTCAGAGCGTAAAACACAGATCGTTTATCCAAAGGATTTAGGATACATAGCGGCACGTACCGGGCTCAAAAACGGCTCAAAGGTGCTCGAAATTGGAACAGGCAGCGGAGCACTTGCTACCTTCATGGCAAGCATCGTCAAGCCGGAGGGGCACATTTACAGTTTTGACGTCAATTCAGAGTTCATGGAGATAGCAAAGCGTAACCTCGAAAAAGCCGGTATGGACAAATACGTGACGATCCGACAACATGATCCACATCAGGGCATAGATGTACGCGATGCTGATGTTGCAACTGTCGACCTTGGTGATCCTTGGACAGTAATCGATCAGGTGTATGGCACCCTAAAAGGTGGCGGCGCATTTGTAGCTATCTGTCCTACAATGAATCAGATCGAAAAAACTGCAGCACAGTTAAGGAAAAGCGGTTACGCTGATATAGACTGCGTAGAACTTATGATTCGCAAGATGGAGGCAAGAGAGGGAATGACTCGTCCATCAATGAGGATGATTGGACACACCACTTATCTTGTCTTCGCAAGGAAGGTGGAAAAACTGCAGGAAAGGGTTCACCAACCAGTTAGCCGAGGAGAAGAGTGGGAGAAAGAAGAAATCGGAAACAAAGAAGTATTAGAATAGCAAACAATAACTTCAACTACACCAGCAGCGCTGATTAAATAATAAAAAAGATAGCAAGCAATAGAGGTTTCTTGCTTGCCTAGCTCTATGTTTCTTCCCCTTCTTCTCTTATTTTCTTCTAGTAGTTGAGATACTACGTTTGACAAACCACCTCCTTTACAGTAGTGTATGTGTGATTGACAATACGAATAATGGGCACAAAATAGTAAGATAAAGTAATACAATTATCATGCCATGATTACATCTGCCACTGGAAACTCCTTTGAAAGATGCTCGGGTTAAAAGAAGCAGTTTGGGAGGAATTGAAGCAGAAAAGATTGTTAGATGGGTTTGAAGATTAAGAAAGAAGAAAGCTGCAACTGTGTGATTATTACTCATCTTCTCCTTATGAAGTTAATGCATCAATCGATGTATTTGTTGTCGAGGGCATCAAAAGGTGACGATGAATCTTCTCAAGAAAATGATGACAAGAATCTTGACTACAACAGCAAATCTTACTAGACTACCAGGCCTTCAAAAATTAAGGAAATAGTGGCGGTTCAGGAGGCGGTCGTCTTGAACCTTCTTCCTCTACCCTGATGGCTCCATAGATAGGAGTATTGCCAAAGTGCTCATTTACTCTTGAAGGATCCGGGAAGATGCTTATGATTTCACCTGATATCTTAATGGTAGTAGGTACGTCTACAATTGGAGCTTCTGGCATGCTGATAGTAGAATTGCCAATATACGTCTTTGTGCCATTTTCATTATTAGATGAAACATCTGATAGCATAAAATTCGTGATCACATGAGCGTGTGCTCCTGGTCCATTGAGCATTATCATCCTGAAGTCTGCATTGAATACCGCCGCAGTTGCTAGGCTTGAAGCGTTAGCATCGCCATTTTCGGTAGTTGTTGCTGTTCTCTCGTTGAATGAAGGCAAGCTGCCTCTCCAGAATCCTACAACAACCCCGGCAGCTTGGCCGGATTCGTTATTTTGAATGCTGGCAATTGATCCAAAGGAAAAATTGCTCGCCTGTGCAAATGGCTGCTGACCAAATGGAAGAGGAAGACGTGGTCCTGGTGGTCCCTGATTATTATCATCAGGTGCATTGGTAGGTCCTTGTGCATAAGCAAGATCGACGTCCAGGGAAATAGGAATTATAATTAATGCTGAAAACAGGAATGCTGAAAACAGGAGAGCAATGAAAACGGAATTTTCTTAATATATTTATATCTCCCCCTGAAGACCAACTGGAAAGTTCCTTAGAGTCAAGCGCTAAAATTTCTTAATCCTCAAGTTCTCTCTTTTGCTTAGCTGATCTCTATTTTTGAGAACCTTTTCTGATCTTGTTCTCTACCTCGTACTGACTACTATCCTTTTCAATTGATCCTTCAATAATGGGATCAATGACATTACCTCTGCAGAAGTGTTCATC
>CAYWRR010000226.1:0-4047 GCA_964460425.1 uncultured Nitrososphaera sp. | reverse complement strand
GAGTTGTAATACCAGAAGAAGAAGAAGAGATAATAACACCACCACCAACTAATGAAACAACAATAACAGAACCACCACAAGAAGAAGAACCACCAGTAAATGAGACAACAACAACAGAGCCTCTTACAGTTTCATTATTAGTGGACAGCACAAATGGAAATATCGCACCAGCCACTTTCCTATTTGAAACAGATGAACCACAAGGTGGTACGCCGCCTTACACTTATAGCTGGGACTTTGGTGACGGGCAACAATTCAATGAGGAATCAACTACCCACACCTATGAGAATGCTGGCACATACACTATTACCTTGATTGTCACAGACTCTGCAGGTCAAACTGTAACTGACACTGAACAGGTAACTGTCCTTGAATCACTAGAAGAAGTAGAGGAACCACCAGCAAATGAGACAACTACAGGTTAGGCAAAAACAGATGACTTTGGGGAAGGGTCTATTTACCACAAACCTAGACATACAACGCGGTAGACAATCAGATAATCATGACTAGTTACTCACCGTGAGCAACCTTAAGCTGGGGGATAAAACCCCTTCTCTTTTTTCTTTATTTTCTATTAGAATGGCTTAAAGGAACAAGTGAAAAGTGATGATAATACATTGATGACTGATATGAGGACCGAAGCAAAAAGACAAGCATTTCTACATAGCCCCTAGGATCGCATGTGCATATATATGCTGTTATGATCTCCGCTATTAGCCCGAGCTCGAACGAGCGCAGCAGTATTCTGATTGGACTCAGTCAAATAACGACTCTGGTCGTCATCATTTGATTCTTTGAATATCTGTTACCTTTCAGGCTGCCACATTGCTTCTCATTACTGCATGTATCTATCTGCTCTTTTTCCTGCAATAGCCGGTTAAAGCCCTCTAGGTATGGTGCTGGGTATAGTCATGCCTTGACATCAAGCCGGCCTTTCAGCTCGAATCTAATACAGTTTCTTTCATTTAGCTACTAGTTTGCTATAATGTATGAGATTCATTAAGTGTTATATCATTTACACCGGGATTAATGAATCCACATAGTGGAACAGATTATAACAACAACAGAAGAAGAAGAACCAAAGCGATAGCAGCTGCTATACCTATAGCGGGTGTAATAGTTGCTGCAGCACTTCTGTCAGGACTGTCACTCATTAACAGCTATCAGCCAGCAATAGCACAACAGAATATGACAGCAGGCAACGCTACTATCACCACTACTGATGCAACGGGAGGAAATCAATCAGAGATAAGACTGCTTATAGAAGAAGCACTTACTGCATTACAGAATAACAACACTCAGGGTGCACTGATGAATTTGTGTCTAGCCCTGAATGCATTAGGAGGTAATATCACTACAACTGCAGGCTTCATAGAAGTAGAAGACGAAGGCGGCATAGAAGTAGAAGCAGGTTAGTGATGACGACAGTGGCATGCTAGAATGGCTTCAAGACTTCTTTGAAGACTACAAAGGCAGCCCGCCACTACCGCCTGAATAATACCAAGAAGGGAGGAGTGTCTCGGTTTTTGCCCTATTCCTAATTCTTTATTTCGTACATACCATGTATAGTTAGCGTATGTCCTTGATTTTTCCTATAAATACCAAAAACCTGAAGCTTCATAGCTGAACGAGATCATCATGGCTGCGACTTTGGAAGCTTGTCCTGCCTCTTTATTTGGAGTTGAGCATATGAACAGGGCCAAACTCAGGCTGCTCGTAATCTAGTAACCAAGGCGCGTAGCGTCTCTTCTTTGTCAGAGCATGTAGCACTCATTTCATTTGAGAAATGCACTCTTGGTCATGAAAAGTTGCAAGGCGCCATTTCCTTAGGGTCTCGCCTTTAACTGCTACACATATAAATAGTAGCAGTATGTGCGACCTTGTAGAGCAGTCTATATATCAACTCACTCAGTCAATGCATAGCCGCTGTTGAAGAGCATATACGTGTGTGTATAGTATTGATACAATCTTTTTAAATATTGAAATGCAGTTTGGGGATATAAGTAGAAGGACAGAAGGCGGAAGACTATGGTAGAGAGTAAACAAAAATCAGAACAAGGTGTTCTTGGCATTCATCACATTACATCTATAGCTCGAAACCCTCAACGGAATATTGACTTTTACTCTGGGCTAATGGGACTGAGGCTAGTTAAGCTAACTGTTAATTTTGATGATCCAACAACATACCACCTTTACTATGGCAATTCACTCGGACATCCTGGAACCATTCTGACGTTCTTCCCTTGGTCTAAGGCTCCTACAGGATATCGTGGAACAGGACAGGTTACAGCCATATCGTTTCTGATTCCATGTGACTCAATGACCTACTGGGTTGATAGGCTTAAGAGCAATGGCATTTCCTTTGTTGGCCCTTCAAAACGCTTTAGTGATGAATTTGTTTCATTCCATGATCCTGATGGATTGATGCTCGAGCTTATTTCATCTCCTTCTTCTTCTAATGATTCTCAAGGACAACAACAACTACTACAGCATACAGATAACTACATATGGAAAGAAAGCCCTGTTAGTAAGGAGCACGCAATAAGAGGATTCCACTCAGCCACCCTTTCCGAAGAAGGATATGAGCGCACTGCTTCACTTCTGGCTGATACTATGGGACTTAAACTTGTAGCCAAAGATAACAAAGAAGATAGATTTCGCTTTGGAATAGTAGAAATAAACAATAGCAATCAAGGAGGCGACACCGGCAGTACAGAATCCCACCCATTAATAGGCTCATTTGTCGATGTTGTATGCCAACCTGAAATATCGAGAGGCTATATAGGAATAGGCACAGTCCACCATATTGCGTGGCGCGCGGCTAACGATAGGCATCAGATAGATTTGCGTAAGAGAATTGTTGAGGAAGCAAAGCTTAATCCGACTCCTGTAATTGACCGCACATACTTTCATTCTGTCTATTTTCGAGAACCAGGTGGCATACTGTTTGAAATTGCCACAGATCCACCTGGATTTGCTATAGATGAAAGGCCAGAAGATCTTGGAAAGCAATTAAAACTACCACCGTGGCTTGAGACTGTGCGTGGAAAGCTGGAGCAACAGTTGCCTCCAGTAAGAACCTCTCCGAAAAGGCAATAGAACGACAATAGGGGGACATATTGAGTATGCCAACATCATCATCGCCAACCAACAAATCAGACCAACAACTAGGGTTTATACACCGCTATATTCCGTCTCTGGGTAGAAGCAGCGATAAAACTGGATTAACCCTACTTCTGTTGCATGGCACTGGCGGAAACGAAGATGATCTTGTGCCGCTAGGATGTGAGCTTTACACCAATGCTAGATTGCTAAGTCCTCGCGGCAAGATACTGGAAGGAGGCAGAATACCGCGTTTCTTTCACAGGCTCGCTGAAGGCGTCTTTGATATCGAGGATCTTAAGTTTCGCACACGCGAGCTTGCCGGCTTTGTCGAAAAGGCTTCAAGAATCTATGGATTCGATGCACACAAGGTCATGGCAGTGGGCTATTCCAATGGTGCAAACATAGCGGTCAGCATGCTCTTACTCAAGCCACAAACATTGTCAGGCGCAATACTCTTCCGTGCCATGGTTCCTCTTATTCCCGAGAACCTTCCTGACCTATCGGATAAGCGTATATTCATGTCATCTGGATTGAGAGATCCTATAGCTACAAGGCAAGAAGCAGAGACGCTTTCTAGATTGCTCAAACAAGCTCGTGCTGTTGTAGATCTGCACTGGCAAAACAGCGGCCATGAGCTAACACAAGATGACGTTAATGCAGCCAAACAATGGCTTCTGCTGAATAAGTAGCGACTATAGTTCAAAAGCATATTTTCTCTTCCTTCCTTCTTATTGTTAATTCTTGACAATAGTCAGTACTTGGCCCACCCCTCTCCTCAGATTTGAAAATCTATTTGGAAACACAAAGTAATGGCAATACCGTAATTCGAGGAACCATTTACTTATCACGTACGTGGAGCTTTGCAAACTCAATTGCAGTACACATATCTACAAGTCATCTCATAAATACCTCCTGAGTAGAATCATTATACATCTTAACTGA
>CAYWRR010000225.1:0-4049 GCA_964460425.1 uncultured Nitrososphaera sp. | reverse complement strand
ATGGTATTTGAAGCCTGCATATGATAAATCAAAGGTCTATGCTGACAGCATTCCTGACTTTTTAAGTGTTTTGACTATGAAAATTGGGAATGAAGTCCTTAAGTTAACAGAGCCGATTGCTCTAAAACAACTATTAATACAGGTATCCTGACCCATTTTAATTGTTTGGGGTAAGTATCTCAATTAGTGTAGATCTCTACCAGGGGTAAGAAAAATTATTGATGGTGCAGGGTTTTAGGTTGATCTCTTCTTTTCACTCTCTTTACCAGCGATATCGCTATCAACGCAGGCACTACAACCAGCAATGTAATTGCAATTGTAGGGCTGACATAGTCTTCGAAAAAGAATTTAGTGTCAAGCCATGCAGAGGGAATAATAGTGAAAAAGTCCAATAGCGAAAAATCCTCAATTTCGCCGACTGCGAGTGTATATTTTCCCGTGTCTTGTGCAAGGCTTCCGTCAAACACAACCAAGTAATACGTACCATCAGACGGCAAACTATTGATGATTATCTCTTGCCTCTCCCAGTACGATGTCTGCGTAAATGGCTCATAAAATTCGCTTGATGGGATCGGACCATTATAATCTACTACGATAGCCTCCATGCCGGAAGGGATCGCAAACGGCAGGTCGCCGATATTATGGGCATATTCCTGAACAGAGTATCCACTTTCCAAATCGCCTGCAGTCAGATCGCTGCCAACCAATGCGATTGTCGGCGCAAATGTAGAGAACCTTTCCAGCCTAGGGATTGATATTTGGGCATATAGCCTCTCTCCCTCGTCAGCAGCAAATTTGTAATAGTGGACGTCGTTGCTTCCACTTATCTCTTCATATATTGCCCAAGAAATCTTATGGTTTGGGATTTCTTTTGCAGTTGAGAAATTATTATTGCTGTCGACTACTTCAAGCGGCTTATGAGCGTTTGCTATTTGAAATGAGAAAGTAAACAAGACAAGCGTGATTATTATAACAAGAGTTTCTTTCACACAATTACGTCAACTTAGTAGTTAATAAGGAAAAGCACATTGGGAACAAGGTTGGCACTATGAGGGAAAACAGATTCTAAAAAAGATGATAGGTAAGGATGCCGTTGACAAGACCTGTCAGCCTCAAAAGCTAGCTGTAGCGCATGCTTGCACTCTGCTCTATATGTTGTGTCAAAATCCTTAATCCTCAAGATAGCCTCTATATAATAAACCTACTACGATAAGCCATCCTCGGCTTTGAATCTTTCACTCCCCTTGCTCCTTGCTTTATGTATTATACCCAAGATTTCTAATTCTATTTTTTCAGCGCTATTACAGCTGAGAATTTCAAGTGTGTCCTTTACAGGATACGCTGAAAATATCTTCACCGCAAGACCTGCAAATCTTCGCTCAAACCTGTAATAATGGAGGTAGCCAGATGATAGAAATATTTTCAGCAGAACCGCCGGTTTGACAATACTCTAATAATTGTATCTTGAGATGGATAACAAAAAACTGTGACGCGATGCTTATCTATGCGAAAATATTGCAGGTCATATGATGAATAATTCTGCGAAAGGTGGTACATCGAAAATATTGCATACACCATTATGTGAAGTGTTACGCATTCGTTATCCTATCATCCAGGCAGGAATGGGTGGTGGCATTACAACTCCGGAGCTTGTAGCAGCAGTTTCTAATGCTGGTGCTCTGGGAATTCTGGGAGCAACAGGGTTCACCCCTGAACAAACACGGGATCAAATCCGCAGGATCAGGACTTTAACTAATCAGTCATTTGGAGTAAATCTGTTGATAGCTCCGCCTGAGCCAAACATCTCGGAAGTGCAAAAAGTCCAAAAGGTTCTCAACCAATTCAGACAGGAATTAGGCATTCCATTAAGAGCGCAAGATAGCGAGATTGCTCTGCAGCCTTCTCGCCTTTCTGAGCAACTCGGTGTCCTCTTTGAAGAGAAAGTACCCGTGCTTAGCTTTGGCTTAGGCGACTCTACACGATTCGCTAGTGAAGCGCACCATATAGGAGCCAAAGTTATCGCAATGATAACCACCGTAGATGAAGCTAGGAAGGTAGCTGATGCTGGTGGAGCTGATATTATTATAGCTCAAGGCTCTGAAGCTGGAGGACATCGTTCTACGTTTGCCCTGGACCAAAATGGTGACGCCCAGCTTGTAGGTACGATTGCTCTGATTCCTCAGGTAGCTGATGCTGTTAGAGTTCCAGTTGTTGCGGCCGGGGGAATAATGGATGGACGTGGGGTAGCAGCCGCCTTGGCGCTTGGCGCTCAGGGAGCATCAGTTGGAACAAGATTCTTGATTGCGAAGGAGAGCGGCGCATTTCAAGCTTACAAACAGAGATTACTGCAATCCATAGAGGCTGATACTTTGGTAACCAAAGCGTTTACTGGCAGGCCAGCCCGCAGTGTAAGAAACCGCTTTATCACTGAATTTGAGAAAGCAAGAATAAGGCCCTTAGCCTGGCCACTACAAGGTATAGCTGCAGATGATATTTACAGGCAAGCTGAACTCAAAAACAATGCTGATTACTTTCCAATCATGGCTGGTCAAGGGTTAAGACTATTGCGAGAAGAGCAATATCATCAGCAGCATAAGACCGCAGCAGACATTGTAGAAGAATTGGTGAGAGAGACTGCGCAAGTCATCGAAACTTCTGCAGGATTCATTCAAAATATTCGAGCTTAAATTATATTCAAAACAGTTCTAT
Organism: uncultured Nitrososphaera sp.; assembly: GCA_964460425.1. GTDB lineage: Archaea > Thermoproteota > Nitrososphaeria > Nitrososphaerales > Nitrososphaeraceae > Nitrososphaera. The sequence goes on along the minus strand of CAYWRR010000225.1, from coordinate 1,340 downwards.
GGCAGAGATCTGCAGAGGGATATATTTTGCAGGTTTGACGGATTGGGCCAAGAATCAAGAACTCTTGCATAAGTAGTATATAACTGTCATACGAAGAACACCTACATAGCCTCCACCAAGACCACGAATCTATGCTCAAACTGGCAATAATGGAGGTAGTGGAGATGGTGGAGATATTTTCTGGTCAATGTTCTATTTTTGTCGGATCTAGTCGAGTAGCTCGATATTGTCATTGAAGCAGGTTGGTAGGACTCAACTACCGGGTATGGCAGGTTGGGTGGTTTATGAACTGTAATTGACATGAAAAGGTACCCAATAGTGTCAGGTATAAAAAGCGTCATTACGAGTACTTTTATACTAGCTTTGGATAGCCGAACCAGAAAATGAAAGGGAGACATTTTTAAGTGACTGTATCTGTCTTTGTATCTTACAGTTGAGAGGACAAGAGCAGGAGTTAGCATAATAATAATAATGTTGATTAGAAGATGGCAACTACGCAAAATGAGCCAACAATATTGTGGTATTGTCAAGACGAGTCCGGCTATCATTGCACTCCTAATGATCATTATCATAACAACTCCTACAATTTTACAACCTACACTAGGTACTGGTATCAATTTACCATCTAATAACGCAACAACTTATGATGACAACAATACTAATACTAAATACAACTCTTTCACTCTTGTTCCGTCAAATCAGTCATCAACAACTACGTTACTGAGTAGAACTAACGTTACCCTTACAGGGCTTTTTGGTGGACTAGAAGATGAGCCTGGAAGATGGGAATGGAATATACTGCTCCAGCCCGCTCTTGATGAGCTAAATAGACGCCATCCAGACATGAACATACAGCTAAAGTATGACACTCCACGCCTCTATAATGAAACAAGAAATCTAATTTTAGATAGATTATCTACCACCAATGGCAGTAGTGATTCTCTAGACATTGTATCTGTAGATCAAATCTGGCTTGGAGACTTTGCAGATAGGGGTTTGTTAAGAAATCTAACTGATGAATTCGAAGAATGGGGTAGAATATCTGATCTATATGAAGCAAATCTTGATGGCAGCGTATATAATAACACCATATATGGTCTGTGGTTATGGACAGATGTCAGAGGTATATGGTATTGGAAGGACATGCTGCAAGAAACAGGAGTTGACCCAGAATCACTAAAAACTAGGGACGGATACATTTCTGCGGCAGTGAAACTCGATGATTTCTTTGGTGGTAGGATAACTCAGGGAGTCCACCTTGTAGGTGCTTCACATGACCCTGACATGTGGTACCCGTACCTCTGGATGCTTGGGGGAGAAATACTGGAGCTGCGTGAAGG
>CAYWRR010000224.1:0-4062 GCA_964460425.1 uncultured Nitrososphaera sp. | reverse complement strand
AGGTCAAAATAAATAATTCTCGCAGCTTTATTAACGGGAGTTAAACTGAAGACTTCTCTTTTAGCAGCAGTTCGTAATACTAAGATACATTACCATTTTTGCCAGCCTCTTTGAGCCTGGCTAACATCCTCGATTCGCCCTCCTGATAACGCCTCTTGTCATCATCACTTTCTGTGATTAATGGAGGAACCTCCATAGGTTTTCCATACTTATCCAAAGCCACTGTGGTCACGAATGCTGTTCCAGTATGTACTCGGGTATTGTCATCTAGATCTTCAGCTTCTACACTGACTTCTATCTCCATAGAGGATCTTTTAACGTAATTTAGGCGCGCAGATAAAATCAAAGCATTACCTATAAAAACTGGCTTCAAAAATCTCATTCGATCGATGCTAGCTGTGACTACATTTGCGTGACTTGAATGTCGTTTAGAAACAAGGCCAGCGATCAAATCTACGTACTTCAAAATAACTCCACCAAAGACATTACCCTTTGGATTGGCGTCGGAAGGTAACATTATGATGGTCATCTCTGATTTGGATTGGGTATGATGCTTCCCAACTTTGTTTTGCGGTGGCGACATAGAACTAACTATATTGATTCTCCTAGCTCCTTTATAGACGCATCTTCGGCTGCGATACTTTTTATTTATCTAATAATTTGAGCTACAGGAATCTATAGGCAGCTCAACTTTAAATAACATACAATTCACAGAATAAAAAATCACTTGAATTCTATTCTCCTCATGCTCTAGATTGAAGATAAACGTATAAACTGGTTGCAATATTGTCTGTAGATCGCATGTATTGAATTCAAAGTATCCGAAAAGCGCTTTGGTGGCTGTAATATTTCCTTTTACTTTGTCGAGATATTTTTTTTCTAGCTCATTAAGTACAATGAATATATGCCTGTCTGTGAAGTAGTCGATACAAGTATAGATGAAAGCAGCAGTCTATAGACAATATCACAAAGATCCTAGGCAAGTAATTGAAATCGAAGACATTGATAAACCAAATCCAAAAGGCAATGAGGTTTTGATAAAAGTTGAAGCGGCAGCATACAACTATAACGATCTCTGGGGCATTTGGGGCGAACCAATCAAGATTCCTATGCCTCACATATCAGGAAGCGACGTTGCTGGGACAGTTGCTGAAGTTGGCGAGAATGTCACGACTAATATCAAGGTTGGAGATAGAGTGGCATCATACCCTAACCTGACCTGCAGAGTATGCTATGAATGCACATCTGGAAGGGAATATGATTGCGGCAGCAGGCAAGTATGGGGCTTTCAGACAGGTCCGCTATGGGGCGGCTTTGCGCAGTACACACATCTACCAGAGGTCAACGTGGTAAAACTTCCAGATAATGTATCATTTACTGATGCAGCGGCAATTTCAATGGTAGGCATGACAGCCTGGCACATGCTTGTTACCCGAACAAAGATAAGGCCAGGACAGACGGTTCTGATAATGGGAGGAGGAAGCGGAATGGGAATAGCCGGCTTGCAAATTGCTAAATTATTCAATTGTGATGTAATTGCTACAGCAGGAAACAAGGAAAAAATGGAAAGGTGCTTGCAGCTTGGTGCTAACTTTGTAGTCAATCATCGCGAGTCTGATTGGTACAAGAAGGTGCGTGAAATAACAAATAGACAAGGAGTGGATGTGGTCTATGAGCATATTGGCAAGACTGTATTCCCCCAAGAAGTTGGGCTATTGAAAACAGGGGGGACACTTGTATCCACGGGTGCGACCACCGGCTACCACTCGGCAATCGACCTCAGATATCTTTTCTTCAAAGGAACCAATCTGTTGGGGGCAACGCAGGGAACGAAGGCAGGTTTGGAAGAAGTAATAGGTTGGGTAAGCAAGGGAAAGATAAAGCCAGTGATTGATACAATCCTTCCATTTAGTGACATGGTTGAAGGGCATATCAAGATGGCAGACTCGCAACTGTTTGGCAAGATAGTAACTACTCCGCAGATACTCTAAGGGGTATTCAGAAATAATGAATAGTTTCAGATTTGGAACTGCGATAAATTGTATAGATGGCAGAACTCAGCAGGTTGTAATAGATCACATGAAGCAGAACTATAACATTGATGGAGTTGACATGGTGACGTTTCCCGGTGCTGATGGACTCTTTTCTAATCGGGACCACTCAGAAGAAATTGCACTTATCAGAAGAGCAGTCTCCATATCGATAGAGAAGCATGGTTCTCGGATAATAGCAGTAGTGGGACATCATGATTGTGCAGGAAACCCGGTGACTAGGGGAGATCACTATATGCATATACGGATGGCGATGCATGAAGTGTCCTCATGGAATATGCATGCACAAATCATTGGACTTTATGTCAATGACAAACGAGAGATTGAGGGAGTAAAATAACGGGGCCTTCTTAATCGCATCGGCACAAGATGCATCAATGTATATTTTTGAATCCAATTAGAGAACTAATATCACTGTGGGGCCAGTAGTTTGTGAACCATCCATGACACGATTCTGGGTCCCACTCCTTTGTCGTTGGTCCGGAGTCGGATGACGAATGTAGTCACTAACACATTTGTAGATATCACAAAAATAAAAGAGATGTTAACCTTCTACTATTACGCTTCCAGTCATCCAAGGGTGCAATACACAGAGGTATCCATATGTTCCTGGCTTCTCAAATGTTACCGAAAATGTATTGCCAGAACCAGGATATAGTCCTTCTAGTCCTTTCGGAAGAAACCATCCTGAATTGACATACTTTTCATCTCCAGTCATAGAATAGTTTGCGTTGGGATTCATAAACTGAACTGCCCCTTGTGAATCTATTGTAGTGGGATTAAAGGTTCTTGCATTGATCGCAATTAGGGTGTTCATTCCGTCTTCACCTGGTATTAAGATTGGTTCGTTATTCGAACCAGGAGGATTCACTATAAATTCAGTAGTATTTGAGACACCAAGTGGGGCCTCAACACCAGCCATAGTACTATTGTCTAATACAAAGGTAACGGTATGTGGCTCTGCTGCGCCTTCAGTTGGGTTGTCCCATACTACTGTATCCCCTGCGTTAATCCTTATCTCTTCTGGAACAAATACTGTCCATGGTGCAGTTGTGTTACCTCCTCCTGCTGCAACTGTTACCGTTTGCTTTTCTGAGCTAGTCGCATTCGACTGTGATGTGAAATTGACATTTAATAACCCAAGGGCTACTATCATAACCACTATGACAAGACCCGAGGGTAACATCTTTTTTGTAAACAAGACTTTCGCCAAAGAGTCAGCAACACCCTGAATATTAAGTTTAACTGATTAAGGTTAATGGATAGAAGTCCAATATCTAGAACCTTATATAAACAACGTAATTAAACTAGTATGACAGGGATCCCATGATTGTGGTAGGAGGATTATTCTAACTATCAAGTACTCAAAATGAATGACTAAAGAAGGATTAATTTTTATTTTTATCTTTAGTATCACTAATCACCGATATAATTTCAATGTGCAATATATAATGAGACGCTAGTATGCCGTTGATAACTTCTAATACGTACTTTAGCTAATGCTTATCTTTGTCAGGGACTCTCATTAGACTAGAAGTTGCTAATGCCGTACTTCGGTTAGGAACTTAACCAATTAATGGCGAAGCCTCTCATCATTCATAATCATTTATATTTATGATTGAAGTACGAGGTCGATAAAATTACAGCTGTTCTAAAATAGATGTCATTTTGGTTGTCATCTCTTTTTTAAATTTCTCCTTTGCTTCAGGGCTGACCCCTGCAAACACTTTAGTCAAGCACTTTGGCATCATTGCAGTACAAAATTGAATACGGTCTTCTACTGTCATTCCAGAAAACATCTTACTCATCATTCCCTCCATCATCTGATGCATATCCTCAGGTTTCATATCCTCAGGTTTCATAGTCCTTATCATCTTATTTTTATATTATATTTATAGGTTCTCTCAGTATTTCAGAAAAAAGACAAGGAAAATTAATAAAATTCGTTGATTAGCTATATTTGTTCATTTCCTTCAGCATATGACGGCAGCAGCAGATCTATATCTCATCC
>CAYWRR010000223.1:0-4088 GCA_964460425.1 uncultured Nitrososphaera sp. | reverse complement strand
AATAACCTATTTTTAACATAAGATCAATACTTTACTCAGATGAGTGACAAACCTAACGATGACCCGAAGAAATCATCAGAAAGAGTGGTTAAGCGGAATGAAAAATTCAATGTTCCAGTTCAGACAGAAAAGGAAGAGGCACAAGTCTTTGAACATGCACCGCAGGAAAATTTAGCTAATGAGCAAGACATCCGTCGCAACAAAGAAGGCCTTGAGTAAGTTATCAATTAATTACGCGTTCCTTTTTTAGTCTCTTTCTATATATCATCACCCATTATTCGATTTTTTCCTTTTCTTCTACCCGATCCAGAATGAATAATGACAAAACATTTTTTCTAATAATTATTTTTCCTGCATCTTAATCCCTGTTCAAAATTTGAACAGGGCAGGCCGTTACAAGCTGCTTGAATTTAACGGCATCTTTTTCGGTACCTATTATTGATCCATAATGCATCGGAATTGCTAGTTCTTTTGGCTTTATTTTTTCATTTATCGCTTTAGCTGCTTCCTCTGCAGTCATGACGTAGGTTCCCGATACGGGTACTAGTGCTACGTCTGGTTCGGTGGCACTCATTTCTGGAATATCGTCAGTATCACCAGTGTGGTATATACGCATCTTGTTCAAGGTGATGATAAAACCGACCTTTGCGTCTGCTTTTGGATGGAAATGCTTGTTGGTATTATACGCTGCCACAGCCTCTATTTGGACGCCTTGAACAGTCAGCATATCGCCGGGAACAACTCCTTTGGTTTCTGACGCCCTGAGATTCTTTAAATGGTCAATGCATTCCTTGGCTGCCACGATCGTGGTATTACTGCCTATAATATGCCTGAGGTCGTCCATACTCAGATGGTCAAAATGATTGTGAGAGATAAGTATAATGTCAGCATCATTGTTCTTATGATGGGACTCGGAGATCTGGTAAGGGTCTATATAAATAACAGTCTTGTCTCCGATCGTCAGTTTGTAGCCATCGTGCCCAAGCCAATTAAACCTGACTCCATTAAAGTCTAGCATACTACTACTAACACCACTATTACCACAATATATGATGGCGTCAAGAATTTTATTTAAAGCTGATCCTTGGGATTGATTTTTGGATTTGCTATAATGAGACTATCCTTGTGGAGGCTCAGTACCAGAACTTGATTGGCTATGAGCCTACGGCGCAGGTTAGTATCCATTGTCGCTACTGCACACCTTTGAGCCATCGCATATTCAATTATGGAGTCGTCTACATGCTTCGCAGGTGTAACAGATACTGTGTTGAATTTTGATCTCGCAAGTTCAAGTGCAGTTTTTGCAAGATGGGATCTCTTGGGACCTGCATTTTGAGCCAGCTTCTCTAGTTCCCCTTCTACTATGTCGGGGACAAGGAAGTCAAGTCTGCCAAGCTCTGACTCGATCTTTGCTAACCGCTTTATGGGCTTTGACACAAGGACTATTAAAAAACTTGTGTCACATAGAACTTGCATATATATGTTACACGGCTATTCCTGAGCCAATCAGACGCCATCTCTCGGCTATTCTCCTGCTGATAGCGACTCTGCTCTTGGGCATCAAGCATACTGGCTTTTTCAGCTTTACTTCAACCTTGCTGTCCTTCACATTTGTAACGTAGCCGCTGGCCGCGGCTGTTCCGATGTTAACTCTGATTGGTTCTTTTACCTTTAGAGGTTCAACCTTGACCATTTCCGCAGTGCCAACTGCAGTATCAAAAAGGACTATATCTATTGTGATATCTTCTACGTCTTTTGGTAGCGTACCTGGCTTACCCACCACAGAGCCAATGAGTGAGTCGCTTTTTGTATATGTGGGATCAAGCTTGGTACCTATTGCAACAAGCCCTCCTGGCCGGACTGACTTGACAAGACCGGCACCAGTACCAAGCGTTGATACTTCAGAAGAAATCGGATCATACTTGCCCTTTTTTTCATCCAAGACTCCGGGACGGATCTCAATTTCATCTGCAATATTTAACTGACCCTGCACTAGGGCGCCACCGATGATCCCTCCTTTGACCTGGTTGATTGGACTTCCCGGTTTATTGACATCAAAGGAACGCAATACATGCATTATCGGTTCACCATTCTTTATCCGTGCTGGGGTCTTGATAGTTTTTTCGATGGCTTCAATGAGCACATCAATGTTGAGCTTATGCTGGGCTGACACTGGGACTATAGGCGCCTTTTCTGCAATGCTTCCACTGACGAAGTCTTTGATCTGCCTATAATTGTCAAGTGCTTCTTCGTATTCGGGAAGGTCTGCTTTGTTTTGTACAAGAACGATCTGCTGTATGTCAAGAACAGAGAGAGCAAGTAAGTGCTCCCTTGTCTGAGGCTGCGGCACCTTTTCATTAGCCGCCATCACCAAAATTGCTCCATCCATTAAAGCTGCGCCGGAGAGCATATTTGCCATTAAGCTTTCGTGGCCTGGCGAGTCGACAAAACTCACTACTCGGAGAAGTTCACTTTTTCCTCTGCAGTTAGTGCATTGGGGTTGAGTACTATAGCATACAGGTGCAGGACATACAGGGCATTTATAAAATGCGGCATCTGCGTAGCCGATCTTGATGGTAATGCCTCTTCTAAGCTCTTCGCTATGAGCGCTGGTCCAGACTCCTGTAATGGCTTCTACAAGAGTCGTCTTGCCATGGTCAACATGGCCTGCAGTGCCAATGTTAACGGATGGCTGGTATCCATATTCATTGATATACCAATCCGGGAGGGTCTCTTTCCAATGCAACAATTAGTATCGTAAAATTCCCGGAGATATTAAGGTACGGAACTAATCCTTCTTATTTATTGGCTCTGTTTGTGTTGCACTGCTTTCGACAGATTCTTCTTGTTTTTCCGGCAATACACCTTCAATTAACGTCGAGTTAAGCTGGTAAATTTCTTCTGTCACCATGTTGCCTCTTACCAGCTTTCTGACTCTAGCTTCACTCCTGTTACCTACACCCGTTGAAAGCAGGACATACTTTTTGACTCCACCATGGACATCGGCCCGCATAGGAGTGCCAGACCTGTCGCTGCCGCCAGTTATCTTTAGCTTTCCGCCAACTACCCCAATAATAGAAGAATCAATAATGCTACCTACCTTTGTCCCTAAAAGCGGCTGGGCTGTCCTATCTTTGAGCTCTTGTGCAATGGTCTTACCCTTTCTGTCTGAGACTATCAGTTTAAACTGAGCCAACTAGGGAATCAGGCATAACCAAGGTTTAATTAATCTTTGCCAAAATTGTTCCCTTTCACTGGTCGTGGAATAGATATATATTTACATAGAGTAGTTTTTCTTACAAATCAGCATATTAGCAATTCATGAAAAAATATCAAGTATTTGTCTTTGAATCTAAGCATGAAGAGGAACTTTGAATATCAAATTAATTACTATAAAATATACATGCAACAATTCAGCCTTGAACGGTAAAACAGTTAAAAGTTATTTCTGAGAATTGAGTTTATTGCCAGAAGACCAGGAAGGTATTGATTGCCCTCGCTGCGGGTTTGAAATGAAGCATATGCAAGCCTGCCATATGATCTGTCCAAATTGTGGTGCACATATGGACTGTAGCGAGAAAGGTTTAACGTGGTAATCAAAAGGGGTTTCTGTCCCAGCTCATCTGAAAGTTTTCTGAAATATCAACTGCCTTGCCCTTCATTATTTCAATGTAGTCATCATATTGTGCAAAGAATCCACAGTGTCTACAATTTACTTCAGTCATCTGATCATTTACTTCTGCTTTCTTGCTGCAATCTGGACATTTTGCTTCAAGCATATCTGTGTAATATTGCCTTACGTGCGCATTATTAATAAATTATGCTTTGACGGGGAGTCATCGATTGCAACAGAGGTATCGAGAACATGATAGCTAACTCTATAAGCTGTTGTAACATGTACCACATATCTTGAGTACCTGATGATAATATCATCTTAGCTTATTTTTGCAGCATCGATATCGAGGCGAATTGTTGGATATAGGATATATCCTAATTTTAAAGGCCAACTGTATTATTACTCTATAAGAAATTTAAATTTTTTGATTGTCCTACATAAAACTTATTCTCCCAATAAATGCAAAAGATGT
>CAYWRR010000222.1:0-4115 GCA_964460425.1 uncultured Nitrososphaera sp. | reverse complement strand
CTTAATTCTTTTTTTGTATATCTTCTAAAATGACCAACATTCTCATCAATTATATTGTACAAGAATTTATGGCTTGGAACTAGAAGAACTAGAGTCCCTTCTTTCTTTGCCATCTTGTACAGTTGTTGCAGAGCAAACTCATCATTTTCCACATGTTCTAAAACATTCAAGGCCAGTATTGAATCAAACTTTCCGTACCCTATTTTTTCGTAGTCTTCTTTACAATTCAAATCCAACTTATAGACTGATACATTATTATTGTGAGAAGAATACTTATTTTCTAATGCCTCTACGTAACTAGGAACAATATCTGTTAATACTATTTGTGAGGCGGGTAGTTTGTCCTGAATGATCTTGGCCGAATAAGTACCTATTCCGCTTCCTATTTCAAGGATGTCACCTTTTAATCCAGCAGATACTTCCTTATACATCCAGTTATTGAAGCGATGGTTCTGAGATACAAGTTCCAAGTTGGTATGACCAGAATATCCGTCATGTTGGGGCATAGGCAAATCAACACTACTGTCTCACAAAAATATAGACCTTCATATAGACAGACAGATTTCTAGAAATCAGTTAGGATTTCTGGGACTGCAAATGGATTTCTTCATTGCCAATAGTCACTGATTTAAGGGCGGATCTTAAGTATTTCCTATATTCAAATAAATATTTCATGTTTTTCCACCCATGCTGGACTAAATCTAATTTAGCCGAGCCTGTTCGCTTGCGATAGATACCGTCTACTTCAATAGATGAAAAAAACTTAAATGCAATTATCTTGATTTCCTCAGACATAGACATATCATCAGACCTCAAACGAACTTTTGATATGAAGCTCTTTTTCATTATCCACATCCCTGACTGAGAATCCTTTATGGAAATCGAATACAATAAAGATATCATCAAAGCTAATATTTTGTTTCCAACCCTGCGAGTAATGCTCATTGCCCCTTTTTCCATTTCAGCAAATCTATTTATTGTTATGAAATCTACGTTGTTTTGTCTGAATTGGTTTATGTATTTTGGTATTAATTCTGCTGGGTAGGTGTTGTCAGCATCAAGAGTTATTATGATATCCCCTTTGGCAGCGGCAAAACCTGTCTTATAGGCTCGACCATATCCAGGTCTTTTCTCAATCATAACCTGCGCCCCAGCTTTTAGGGCTGCATCTATGGTCAGATCAGTTGAATCCCCGTCTATGACAAGAATCTCAACATCGTACCCAAATGCATCGCGTATTTCTGTTATTGGAACAGACGATATTGTCTTCTGAATTCCAAATTCCTCGTTAAGCGCTGGTATAATGATGGAAACTAATCCATTAAGTGGTGCAGTCAATTATATTAACACTTGGTTAATCTCCCAATTCTTTTAAGGATTCCGGTCTCGATCACTCCTGTAAATGACCACACCGCTAGGTTTGTTCGAACTACGATTTATTTTTATTGAAGTCGTGTAGTGTTATCTTTGAGAGTTCTGGACCTTAAGCTCCTATATAACATTAAACCATATATCTTGCTAAAACACAGACATCATATCGTTCTTCTATTTCCGTTAGCACTATCAGCTGTTATGCACCTTTGGAATCCCCTTGGATTTCCATCATTTTGGTATGTAGAGGAGATATACATGCAGAGGGCTATGTATGTGTTGCATGGTCTGGGAATTGTTGATCCGTCGACCACCTATGGTCATCCCTACGACCATCCATATTTTGGCCAGCTACTTTTAGCAGGATTATTGAATCTCTTCAACTTCCCAGATTCATTGGGTCTGTCTCTAGGATCAACTTCAGAGACTAGTACTGGTGACATTTCAAATACAGTCAATCTTCTTCATCTAGTTCCAAGACTATTGGTGGGAACACTTGCTGTGTTAGATACATTTCTTATCTATAAAATAGCAGAACATAGTTATAACAACAAAACTATTGCATTTATAGCCTCCATTCTGTTTGCTGTTATGCCCATCACGTGGCTGATGAGGAAGTTACTATTGGAAAGCCTTCTTCTACCACTCTTGCTATCCTCAGTACTATTTGCGGTTTATTACCGAAAAAGCTCGGGCTCGATAAGTGGAGAGATTTCTGTAATTACTACCCCCTCAAACCAGCCAGTATTAATTTTGATCTCGGGGATTTTCTTGGGGCTCGCTATTTTTACCAAACTTCCAATTTTTACTATGATACCTCTAGTAGGTTTTCTTATTTTTTCCAGAACTAGCAGAAATTTCAGATCCATCGCGCTCTGGATCGTTCCAGTTATCTTGATACCACTCATTTGGCCTATCGGCGCTGGTCTGAATGGAGAATTGGATCGGTGGATCGGAGATCTACTATGGCAGACACAAAGGCAAGAAGGGTCATTATCGCAATCATTGACAGATTTATTTCATATAGACCCAGTTTTAGTTATTCTAGGTATAGCCGGCTTGGTCTACGCAGCGATAAAAAGAGACTTTTTGATCTTGTTATGGGCCGTTCCGTTTCTGGTTTTTCTATTTCTTATAGGATTTGTCAGTTTCTTTTATTTGATACTATTAATACCCATATTTAGCGTTGCAGCGGCTAGAATTATAGCAGATCTAGTTAATATGATAAATAATAGACAAGGTCGAGGAATCCTAACTTCCACGATTGTTCTATCGATAGCAATCTTTGGTATGGTGTCTACCAGTTTATTGATAACAACAGATATCAATTCCTCTTATCTTGAAGTATACGCATTTGTGGTCCAACAGATAGTTCATGATAAAGATAAACACAATGATGGAGACATTAATTTTGACGAGAAAGCCGAAATTACCCTGCTTGGAAACATGTGGACAAGAGGTTACTACTGGATACCTAAATATGTATTTGGCAAGGATGCTGACATTATATTGTTACCCAGTTCTCGATCAGCACCGCCAACCATTTATGCTGAAAAGATACTCCTAAAATTGGATAATCATATTCTACGTCCATCTGACTCTAATGACAGTGAACTGGGTGAATATCTTAAGTGGATAAAGACGCTTAATTCCTCCACCTATAAGATAGCTGAATTCAGGGAGGAATCTCATGTTTTTGAAAATTATAGCGGATATCCCTATAGTGGTAGCGCAAGCCATAATAGAGGCATCGCTACCACTGAATTTAGAGTAAACGCTTAGAGCTCAACTGAACTATCTTTACTATATTATTACGCAGTCGCAGCCATTCGACAAATGGTAATATAATAATGTATATAGCTCTATAGCTATAACGGGACCATTTCTGAGCTCTAGTTGTAGCCTACTACCTAACCAGAACTCTTTTATACTCAATAGCTCTTTTTTCTTGTGGTAAATGTCCTATAACTACAAGAAAAGCATAACTATTGCTGCAGTGATTACCTTATCTGCAGTGTTGATGACGGGGTTTTCCGTACTGCCTGTGCAGAAGACGGCTTACGCGCAGGGCACAACACAGACTATAAACCAAGCCGCGACACAAATAGCACAAGGTAACCCAGCTCCAGTAGCGCAAACAATCACCCAAATGGGGTCACAAATTGCAGCGGCCGGGGGCAATGCAGATCAAACTATAAACCAAATAGCCGCACAAGTGGCGCAAGACCCTACTGGCCCGCTATCACAATCAATAAGCCAACTGGCATTTCAAGCGGCCGCAGGTAATACACAAGGCGTCTCCCAGCTTATTAACCAATATGCACAACAAGTGGCTCTAGGAACTGGTGACCCGATCCAGTCAATAGTCCAACTCGTCCTCCAGCAGCTGTTAGGAGCTCAAGGAGTACAACAAGCAAACCAAGCTGCATCACAAGTAGCTGGACAATCCGGTAGTCCGCAAGGGGCCACACAGCAGGTAATATATCAGACAGCTCTCCAGTCAGCCAATCAAGGAGTGAGTCCTACTCAGATCATCAATCAAATAGCCATACAGATAGCTGCAGGCAATACAGGTGCGATACAAGCCATATCGCAGGCTGCCAATCAGTATGCACAAGGTAATTACGGCGGAGTCAATCAGATAATAAATCAGATAGCTATACAGATTTCGCTTGGACAAGCAATATCGCCAACACCACCAACAACACCACCAACAACACCACCAACAACACCACCAACAACAC
>CAYWRR010000221.1:0-4134 GCA_964460425.1 uncultured Nitrososphaera sp. | reverse complement strand
ATTTGACGTAGCTGGCACATATAATGTGGATCTTACTGTCATAGACTCTACTGGTCAAACTGCATCTGACAGCATACTAATCGTAGTTGAGCCACCACCACCTCTAACATCAGTTGAAATCATTTCAGAGGAGACGGAAGGTGTAGCACCAGCCACCTTTGAGTTTGAAGCAAATGTAACAGGGGGTACAGGACCTTACACCTATAGCTGGGACTTTGGTGATGGCAGCGTAGAAGTAGATGATGACGATACTGTTGTACACACATTTGACGTAGCTGGCACATATAATGTGGATCTTACTGTCATAGACTCTACTGGTAGAAATGTGTTTGACAGCATACAAATCACTGTCTTAGCAGAAGAACCCATGTAATCTTTTGCATATCCAGATGATTGTATACCAATACCTTCTCCACCATACCTAGACTGCGGTAACGATGGTCTTCCTGAAAACTTGTACTGCTACCATATCCACAGGAATTGATCCTAATAAGGATGGCATAGGATGTAAGGGTAGAAGCAATCAGCGGGTGGGGTGAGCCAGAATAACCAAACGATGATCATGGAATATAAACTGTTGGTAGAACAAACCTGGTTGATGACTATGATACGTCAGCAGACGACTGCCCGTAGACAGGTCAAATACTGCTAGTGAAACATCGACGTAAGCATTAAGATGAATGAATCAATAATAGTATAAGCGAAAGTACTAAGAAATGAGCTCAATTTTATGCCCTAGTTATATAGTAGGCAAAAGTGGAGCGGGAGGGATTTGATCCCGCGACCTCTGCAATGCAAAGAGGTTCCGATGGCCTTCTACCACTATAACCCTTTTGCTGAATTCGACAAGGATTTGTATCCTTCATGAAGTTTGTTTGAAAGGCTTCTTCTATATGTTTACTTCTAATAACTTGGAGTGCAGCTCACCTCTACAAGCGCTTATCACAAGGTTCGTTCCCAACCAAAGAAGGGATATGGCTACTAGAATAGTTATAATACTTTGGAGAAACTTTTTCCATAAGTATATGAAATTTGGTTATAACCAAGTGAAAAAGAGTAGGATTTGGCATGATATACCTTTTAATCATGCCCATGCTATTGATTGACTTATTCTTGATCCTTAAGTTTCTTGTGATGAGGTGTCGTAGCTACTATTGTTATTGTCATTACTGCTAATTTCATTGTTCTCGTCATTGTTCTCGTCATTGTTCTCGTCATTGTTCTCGTCATTGTTATTATTCTGACTATCATTATTGTCATTGAGGTTATTATCATCATCGTCGAAGTATTCACCTATTACATCATAGAGGCATAGTTGTACGTCATCTGAAAACTGTTCGTCATTGTTAGTGAAGCACTCTACTACGTCAACTAAGAATCGTAGTATATCATAGTTGTTGTCATTGTTGTTGTCATTGTTGTTGTCATTGTTGTTGTCATTGTTGTTGTCGTTAGTTGCAAATGCAGGAAATAGTGTTAGAGAAGGTGCAGCTATACCGGTTGCATATAGGACTAATATGGTAGCTACACTCATTACCAGAATCTGGCTTCTGAGATGTCGGTTATCAGTCACATGTTATCCTTTATTAGGGATATTTAAAAATTTTTTCCATTATTTAGTAAAGAACTACTTTATATCTAATTCATAGTGAATGAGAAAATTTTTTACTTATATACCCACTACGTCAGTCCAATCTAGTCATGTGAGCCGTAGATGGAAAGCTTTTGTTCAAATCCCCGCTATCCATTTTTTGCTTGTACACTCCGTAGCCTGTATATAAACAGTCAAGCGAAGTTTTTAAGAAAAGAGCTATCAAAGACAGTAAAAACAAGAGAAAAAGTATGGCAGTCTTGTTTAGTCTTAGTTAGGCAGAAGGGAATACAAAAAATAGAAGTCTAGCTAGATGTCAGAACCTGAAGTTGTGTTGTTATTATTGCTGCGACAAAAATATCATGGTAGGTACTATTATAATTCATTGGGTGATTGAACACAATTCTATTCTCATCAGTTTATTGTCATAATAGTGACTTCTAATTTGGGAGCGGTTACCTTGTATATGGGCAAAGGGATTAGTGAACATCATTCGCCATGATCGCGATGTCAAGAATTGTAAAATCAGCAATATTTTTTAGCGCTATAGGAATAGCAGCTGGAATAGGCATTATGCTTATTATAGTAAACGATCAAACTCTGAGACAGATATTTCAGCCAATAGTCAATGAAAGCAGTGATAACATATCGGGAGATAACCTCTCGTTTGCAATCAGAGAAAACTATAAGGCGAGGTTGGCTGTAGGCGAGGAAGGAGCATTTCTTGGAAATGCCAGGGGTGGAAAAGAACCATATATGTTTGAATGGAAATTTAGCGACGGTCTGACTCTGATCGGTCAGAACGTTACCCGCAGTTTTAATGTACCTGGTACATACCACTTTCAAGTAACTGTTACTGACGCTGATGGCAAACAGGTAAAAAGTACGAATTTGACTTTCAATGTTTTACAAGAACTCTCCTAAAGGAGATCGAAGTGCCAATGCTACATATATGCAGCACAATTAGGGGAAAGTAAAAAAACATTCTTCTGATAACTCAGAAGCAAGAATAAGACGATATTTGATTATATATTTTGTGGATGCTGTATATGCAGACGTATAACTAACAAGGATAATAACTGTTCAAATTCCACTCTCTCCATCAGCACCCTATTGCAGTCAAGCAAAGTTATTTTTAGCTAGCTAAGACAGTATGACAAGACAAAATTATGACAGGTTTTGGACGTTTTGGCAGAAAGAAAGGGAAAATGGAGGTTGCTCCTTAAATCTGGGGGTTTTGGTATAATACAATAACAACCCCTAGCATAAACAAACCATTTATGCAAGAGTTTCTTACCTATCAGGTTTCCAAATACTGCCGCTAGTGTTTCAGGTGACAACTATGACCAGCATTTGGAATTTTCAGCACAAGTTAAAGGTTTAGGGAAAGCGATCAGGCATAGTTGTTATTACCGACTTGGTGATATATTACTACCATCCTTTAATATCTTATACCGCCTTGTATTACCAATGAAATCGGCTCAGATAAAGAGCTATGGAGGCAGCAAAGTAGTCGAGATCAACTAAGATACTCCTGCACTAAATGATCCATCTGCAGAAAAGATTCTAGTCTATGTAAAAGCAGCTGGTGTGAACCCTGCAGACTGGAAAATTCGCGAAGGCTACCTTCAACAAATGACGCCGCTCCAATTCCCCTCGACCTTAGGAATGGATTTTTCAGGGTAGTCGAAAAGGTGGGAGAAGGCGCTTCAGATTTTAAGCATAAAGATGAGGTATATGGGGATGCTGCAGCAACAATAGGAGGCTCAGGAGCATTTACAGAAATGGCTTTGGCAGATGCAGAGACAGTATAGCACATAAATCAAAAATTCTAAGCCATGAAGAAGCTGCTGGTTTGCCGCTTGTAGGTGTTAGCCCTTGGCAAGCACTTGTAGAAACTATTGGATTATCCAACGGTCAAAAAATATTGATTCATGGCGGTGCAGGAGGCATAGGAAGTATTGCTATTCAGTTGGCTAAGCGCATAGGAGCTATGGCAACGACAATAGCACAAACGATAAACAGTTTGTAAAGGAGCTAGGAGCAGACCAAATGATAGACTACAAGACTCAGACTTTCGAGGACTTGCTGCCGCATGACTATGATGCAGTCTTTGATAATGTAGGTGGCAAAACGTACACAAGGTCTCTTAAGGTGTTGAAAAGAGGTGGGGGCATTATTGCATCCATGATGCTAGAACAGCCAAACCACAAGAGCTTTTGGATCGCTTTGGTGTAAAAGCCACCTACCAATTCACCCAGATAAACAGGGAATGACTGACAAAATTGGCGCTGTGGGTCGATCAAAACGATATACATGTAGATGCGGACAGGATGTTTTCACGGGATGAGGCTGGTAAGGCGCTTGACTACCAGAGAGACTTACATCCACGAAGCAAAGTAATCTTACAAGTTAGCAAGTAAAATGAGTACATAGGAAATGAATCAATTGTGTGGTGACCCATGAAAACTACAAAAACTACCAAGAATGCGCGCAAAATAATGCTGTAGTTATAATGAATAAAAGAAATAGAAAAAGAGGAA
>CAYWRR010000220.1:0-4143 GCA_964460425.1 uncultured Nitrososphaera sp. | reverse complement strand
GTCCAGAAAAAGGATCTCGATCTATATACTATACAATGCCCTTTTTTGTTTATAGAGTAGGGTATAGAGAATTCATTGATTCAATGCTGTGTGAGATAGCTTTGAGCATGGTTCGCATGCCCTGTAGCCTTTACCCATGCTGAGAGGAGACATTTACATCACATCAAAATACTAAGGTTGTTCTTGCAGTAATGGTTCACTCGCTCTTATCGAAAAAATAAGCTCCCTAACCTGCTGCAGGCTTTTCTCTAGATATTGAATTACTTCCATATCCATAATATCATCAAATGGTTTACCTTCAAATTCTGGCAGGAAGTTTAGGAAACGAACCTGCAGGGGCTTTGGTGGAAAGTCATGTACAGGTATTGCTTTCTTTAGAAAAGTCCCGTGAACTAATTGGTTCCTTAATTCACTTAACATATAGTACCAATTTCCATGCTGCTTAGCCATATCCAATGGTGAGAGCAAATCAATATTTTTGGTCTTAGCACTTAATGCACTTTGCACATTGACAAAGTTGACTACGTCTGTTGGTATTGCCAGGTCTAGTCTATCATTTATTTGTAGAAGCAAAGAATCTACAGTTCCTACAAGTTGCGACAAAAAACAATCTACTTCCATTTCAACCTCAATTCTAGCATTGTACTTGGCAATGTCTCCATATGCGTTTTCTATTTCCTTAAGCCTGTTCAGATGCTGTTCAGCGGCGTATAGTTTGAACTCGACCCTATCGTCTAGCAGCCATTTGATATGCCATTCATCATCCGAGAGCGACGTCATATGATCAAGTAGCCTTGATCATCTAGGATATAATCTATGGTGTATATTTTTGAGCCTTTGATTAATACTCCATACCATACTATTACCACTATTATTATATACAACAGAGCCAGTATTTGCATTACAGCTTCGTACATCTCAATGATTAATCAATATTGTTGTTATACGCTATGATCGTCAATGGCATATCCATAAAGCACTATTTTCTATTCAGATAGAGAGAAAAGGATAGATCATACATAAATCCAAAACTCTTATTACAATCATCGAACGTAAAATATCTCATTCGCACTACTCACACTCAATCCTGGTTGTGGCCCCCCTCCAATTACATATATTTTATCATCTTCTATATATACAGCTCCTAGTCCATGGCGTGCAGTTGGCATGGGAGGTTCAGCTGTCCATTTGTTAGTCCTCGCATCATATTTTTCATTGTTGTTAAACGTCTTTGAAGGTTCTTCCCCTCCAAAAACGTAAATGTTGCTACTATTTACGGGAGCAGTGGCAGTAGCTGCTGCTGCAATTCCACTTCTTTTAGTTGGCATAGCTTCAAGATTAGTTATCCATTTATCCTGTTCTGGATCATATGCTTCATTGACCGATATATTCTCCAAAGAACCAGATACTCTCCCACCTATAACAAATATTTTCCCATCAACTACAGCAGAGCCAGCATGATGTCTTGCAGTAGGCATCAATGCTTTAGTCGTCCAGGTATTACTAGATGGATCATATGCTTCATTTGAATTTAGAGGTCTATCAGAAGAACCACCTATAGCATATAACGTTCCATTAATAAAATTAACACTTAATGCTCCTCTAGCTGTGGGCATTTGCTTCCCTTCTAGCCATTTATTCTGAACAGGATCATAAATGAACAGTTTATTGCTCGGAGACCAAGGAGATGTATATCCACCAACCACATATATTTTGTCATTGTAAGAAGCAGCTGCAGTATGATGTAATGGTTCTGGTAACGGGGTTGCTTTAGTCCAGGTATTATTTGTAATATTATAAATTTCTACAATATCTGTAACTTTACCGGATTCATCAAATCCACCTATAACATAAATATCATGATTATTTAAAACCGTAACAGTGACCTCCGTTCTGGGTGTAGGCATTGGTGCTCCAGCGGTCCAAAATGAGTCTGTAGTAGCAGTAGCAGTTCTTTCTTCCATATATATTGGCAAAACAAAGACTGCCATCAATAGAAATAAGAAGACAGCTATTCTTACTGCTGTTAATAAGCTATATACCAACTAAATCATAGAAAATGTCGTAGTTCCAAATAAAATAGTTGTCCTTCTTGGTGAAAATGCTTTTAAAGTGTGACCATAGCGTATGAGCCAGTCACACATGCTGAAAATAAGTTACTTGTCCCTTATAGAGGAACATATTATTACTATTATTTGAACGATGAGCAGTAGTTAATTCATGCTTGCTATATCATGCAGAAGTGTTTGCAGCCGGGGTTGCCTCCTTTGGAGCAGTAGGCAATAATTTTGTGGTATCAAATTCTCTAAAGTTGGCTGGCATGAACACTTTCTCAAAAGTGCTTACTACATTTGGACTAGAAAAGAAGCCAATGACCTTGGCTGTATTTGTACCTGCATTTAGGAAATTGTGACGCTCCATGACTGGCACGACTCCAAGCTCTCCTCTAGATAGACGATCTTTCTCATTATTATTGCCTATAGTCGCCTCAATTGTACCATCTACTACATACACAATTTCTTCTGCACTATCCGTATGAGAGCCAAGCTCCTTACCTGGTTCAAGTTCAAAATACACAGCTGCTCCACTCTTTGTCCCTGCTGCGCTATAGAGAGCAAAATTCCCTGTAACTTTACGATTTGGATCATCATCTGCGCCATGGTTTGTCATTTTGTCTAGTTTATCTAAATTAACCTTTAACATTAGCAGCAGATGATGTGCGCATATCATGTTTTTAAAGAATGCTTATAATACTTCTTGAGGAACGGTCCACCCAAGCGCAAGAAATAGAGTATTGTAAAATCAACAGTCTGTGTCGATTCTTCCTTTCTAAGATCTATAATATTCCTATGGATCACCATAGAATCAATGCTATAATCAGACTTCTTAAAATCCGCTCCTATTGCCATTAACCTCTTAGTAGCATTTATTTTATGTTCATGAACACTCATAAGAGCAAGCTTTGGCGTTGACTGATGAGAATACCCGGCGTACATAACAGGCTTCTAACAAATGCTAGTAAGTTTTTTCTAGGATGAGGAAAAAATACTCGAATTTCGAACAGAAAAAGGTCGTGGATCGGGAGACCATCACCATTATCGTCATAGCTTATTTTAAGGCATAGAAAAGTTCTTCAAACCAAACTAGATTGCAGGCTTAACATCAAGTTGGATTTCTACGCTAGAAAAAGGTGAAGACAAGCTTAGGAGAGGAGGCGCTAAGGTAGCATATATAGGCCGAGGTCATGGTGTATCGACAATTATTATGGCAAAAGCATACCCTAATTCACAATTTATCACGTCTGAATATCACAGACCATCAATTGAATGAGTTAGTAAGGAGGCATAGGAGGAACACTTGAAGAACATAGCATCTGTAGTGACGAAGTCCACAGAGTACCATAGCTATGATTATGACATATTAGCTTTGTTTACTTGCACGACATGGGCACCTCAACTGGAGCAGCCAAACATGTGCTGAAAACATTGAACAATAAAGGTGGCATATGGAGGCTCGTAGAATCTTTTGTCAATTATAAATTAAAGGATAATGTGAACCATACTGGAAAGTTATTCTAGTCCGTATCTTCTGTCATATGTGTTTCTACTTATGCTTCTTTAAATGCAAATTGACCTGCATTAGAGACCATAACAGGTTAAGAATGAATAATAATGGAAATATTAAGATCTACAGGTTTTTCAAAATTCTGTAGACCAGGCGGAGCCCCTCAGGTTGGTATTTGAAGTAAGCGAAATCGAGTCCTACCTCTCTACTTTGCGATCTAGAGTAGCAACTGCGGAAAGGATCCTGACATAGGTATTGGGAAAACACAGCATGCAACCCGTCCTTAGGCCCTTAAGATTTTTCTAGCAAATATACTCAAGCGTACAAAGTCTAGCGACCTTGCCCCATAAGAAGAGCATTCGAACTCATTTAGAAATGTATCAAGGAACCGATCCCTCTTCTTTGTGTCAGGAAGATGATCTAGGAAAGTCTTCATAATCACCGTCTTTATAAAAACCACAAAGCTTTCACGATCAGGAAAACTCATAGTTTGGTCGGATAAACTAATCTCAATACCTGTAAACCCTATTCTCTGTAGCAATCTTTCTGTGTCATCTGGCTTTGGGAAATACCACGACT
>CAYWRR010000219.1:0-4160 GCA_964460425.1 uncultured Nitrososphaera sp. | reverse complement strand
TCCAGAGCAAGCATGGCACCTGATCTGGACTTGGATTTAACAGGTAAAAGAGCATACCTATGCAAGGCCCATTATAGAGAATGGAAGAAGGCTACAAAAGAGGAGCGCGAAAATGAAAGGGCGCGATGGGGCTAGAATTTGCTAATTGACTTTATTTGATTTTGGTTTTAGACAATTTAGATAACTCCTCCTGCTTTAACTACACCGACACACGGTACCAGTACCTTATCAGCGTGACAGTAAGGTTCATATTCTGTATTGGGGTGATGGAAACGATAACTTGTATTACCAGAAGGAAAGAATCTTAACAATAGCACTTTCCTGCACTCTTATTTCGACTATTGTTCTAATGAATGGTTATGAAGGATCTAATATACATCCTTCGATGGCTCAAGAGGATACGAGTGCCGCTACACCGACCTATATGGGTGTCGCAATGAAAGGTAACTACACAAGCGAGAAGGAAAATGACGAGAGTAATGTCATAGCGCCTGCCGATTATTACGAAGAGAGTTTCAAGTTAATACATGACGCGGGATTGAACCACGTAAGATATCTTTTCTATTGGGAAAGCTATGTGAAAAATCCCGCTAAATTTATGGAAGAACTAGAAACCGTTGCTGAAACTGCCGACAGATGGGGAATAAAAGTCCTCTATGATAGCCACCAATGGCATACGTCATCATGGCTGGAGTCACGAGGAACCGGTTTTCCATGGTTTCTTTTCGAAGCTAATCCCGAACTGGAGATGGATAGCGGAGGAAATACTAACGACGAAGGAGCAGAGATCTGGTGGACTGACTGGTGGAACAGGGCTGTAAAGGATCCAGATGGAAATGATGGATGGTCACTTTACTCTGAATTTTATACGGAGATAGTTAACGCTCTGGACAGCTATCCAAGTACTATAGGCTACGAAATCCTAAGTGAGCCGCAGATTCACAACGATGATCAATGGGAACAGGTAGGCCAGTTCAATACGTTCATGGCAAATGAGCTGAGAAAGGTCACCCAGAAAACGATAGCCTATAGTCAACAAGTTCCTGCAAGCATTAATGCCCCAAATATAGATGTAATTCCTGAGAATCAGGCGAAAATGGCTCCAGCCGATAAGAACAACGTGGTGTACAAAATCAGTTTATACGGTGTTTCTACTGATTCCTTCCAGAAGGCAAGGCTAGACGGAAACGTCGAAGCAGCGCGGCTAGCCGGTGTTCCCGTATACGTCGGGGAATGGAACAATGTTGTAAGGGAAAGGGAAGGAGGAGTCTTTAGGATTAGTCCTGAGGAAAGTGATTTAACTCAGGAAGATACGAACCTTTTCCTTGAAGATTTTAAAAGACTTGGTGTATGGGGATGGGCGTACTGGCAGTGGACCTTTAACTCGAACAGGGTTCCAAACTTCAATCTCATACTAGTTTCAGAAGACGGGGCTATTGAGCCTACGAAATACTATGACCAGCTGAGGACTGCCATTATTGATGTATATCAATAAAGTCTGAGATCATTTTTATCTTCATTAGTATCTGTATTCTTTTCTGCAATGGCAATTCCTAGCATACCATCCATCTGTTGCAACCTCAACATCAAGTAAAGGCTCCTATAATAACTCGCCATTTATTTACCTCTTCCTATAGTACCTACATTTTTTCCGATACCAATATGTTGTCTGCACCTAAATAGGCCATTGAGGTGGGAAAATTGAGGCCGCTTAAAACCACCTCTAATTTAAGGTTCAGACGCCGCTTAAGGATAGGAGATAGTATTACTTCATCCTCTTCATCCACATCATGGGATGTAGTAGCATATGCATGACAACCCCCCCTGTCGTTCAGAATTTGAGTCGCATGTGCGTAGGAAAATAAGAGAGATAAGAATAATTACAATCCAAACGAAAACTATACCCTTTCTCGACATTTTGGTTTGATTGATTGACCCCAAGTAGTATCGATCCCTGAGAATTTTGCGACAATGGCCCACGTGGGCTGCATTATCACTATTAGTCACTAGTATTAGCTCTATTTTCATTGCTTACAAACCACCGATGCTAAACATTTGAGTTCGATTCTCCTATCACATTGTCAGAATTGCATTTTGAGAATCTCAAATAGCAACCGCATTAAGTCAACCCTCACAGTTGTACGATATACTGTCACCTTCTGCAGCAAGGAAGTCTATTACTTTATCATTACCTAAACCGCAGTTAAAATAATCCGATCCACTGCCCCCAGAAAAAATGTCATCGCCATAACCTCCAAACAAGTTATCATTTCCCTCTTCCCCGCTCATGATATCATCACCCCGGCCGCCGAACAATGAGTCATTCCCGCTCCCACCGAACATCCTATCATCTCCGTCATTTCCTTCAGCCTCATCCTCGCCATCATCCCCCATTATAACATCATCATCTGGTCCGCCTATGAGATAATCGTCATCCTCCCCGCCACTAATAGCATCTAACCCTCGTCCCCCGTCAATACCGTCACGTCCCGCAAGACCTACGAGAGTATCGTTTCCACCAGATCCACTAATCCGATCATTACCCTTAGTCCCAGTAAGGTTATCATTGTTCATAGTTCCACTAATCCTATCTGCTAATACCATCGGGACCATATTATCAAAATATGAGGCATCCCATGAACAATAGAATACACCGAAAAGGGTCAGAGTTAAAAATACTTTACTCATGTTAAAATCAACTCATCTATAGGCTATTTTAGATCTTGGTAAGAATCGTTACAAAATAATCTTCAGTTATTGCCATCCAGTACCAACCATATATTTATTCAGGCTACAGCTTCATGAATTTATTGTAGAGTATTACCTTTGGTCCTGATATAATCAGATGATCCTCTCACAATACTATGGCCAGATCTATAAGCAATCTTAAATCCAATCTTGAGGAATGTAGAATCTGGATATAAGTATGTGAGTATTCAAATGGAATCTCAACCTTCATTTAACACAATTCATCTTCCTAGTCTCCCCTCCAGATGAACCTAGATAGCTAATATCCATAAGAACTCGTTTACGTTCAATTAGCGACTCATTGTAATCATGCCATGATTTGTCTAGCGGCATCGTCTAACAACTGGGATGCTTAAATAATAAGGCTACACTAAAAATAATCATATTCTACTTATATGCTTACTAAATCAATCTCGCTCTTGGCATTGACCCACTCTCAGCTTGATATATATTAAAATATAGAACAACTTTTCGATGATGCTGGCAAAAGGAATACCTTATTACTATGAATATGATAAGCATCAGAAACGCATGAATAACTATTTGGTACAGCCGTTTGTTTTAATAATACTTCTATCGAGCCTGACCATCCCAATAGTCTATAGCATGTCTACACTTGGTTCTGAAATGAACCAAGTCTCCTGGAGCCAGGGAAGGTCAATGCCTACTCCAAGATTCGAAGTTTCGGCAGAAGAGTTGGGGGGAAAGATCTATGTTGCCGGGGGAGAAGATGAAAATGGTGATTTGACTGATATTGTAGAAGTGTACGATCCTGCAACCGATGAGTGGAGCACTGTGACTCCAATGCCTGAGGCCCGTGATCACTTCGGGTTAAGTGCTTATGACGGGAAGCTGTATCTGGTGGGCGGGTTTAGAGAGGGCAGGGAACCAACTGACAATCTCTTCATCTATGATCCCAATACAGATAGATGGGAAGAGGCCGAACCGATGCCTACTACTAGGGCTGGCTTAAGCGCCGACTTTATTAATGGAACATTGTATGCCGTTGGGGGAAGTTCTGGAGACAATGAAGGTCAATTGAGTACTAACGAGGCGTATAACCCGATTACCAATGTCTGGGAAGAAAATGCGCCCATGCCAACGGCTAGACATCATCACACGTCTGCGATAGTAGACGGAAAATTGTTCATAATTGGAGGAAGAGAGACAGATGTACCATCAAATGTAGATGACAATGAAATGTATGACCCAGTACAGGACATGTGGATAGTCAACAATTCTATGCCTACCAAGAGAAGTGGGTTGGCAGCTGCCTCAGTCGACAAGGATATCTTCGTTATCGGTGGCGAAAAGGTCGAAGGAAGCTTTGACACCAATGAAAAATATGATGCCTTGACTGATTCTTGGACATCGGAATTGCCAATGCCTACCAATAGATTGGGACATGATGC
>CAYWRR010000218.1:0-4167 GCA_964460425.1 uncultured Nitrososphaera sp. | reverse complement strand
CCCAAACCTAACAATTGAAACGTGGAATTCCATTTAACCCAAGTATAGAGATTATGTCTTAGTGGGAGCACTACTCGGGTACAACCATCGCCCAAATACTCGGCTCAGAATAGGCATAGCAAAATAGGTTAGTCCAATCACAAGTATCCCACTGAAAGCGATAGAGCTGAACAGTATGGGCCAGCCTTCTAAATAAGGATCAATCAGATAGTGGGATGTCAAACCAATTGCGTACGCCGCCATAAATACGATTAATGCCATTTTCCACTTAGGAGGAGGAACTAAAGCTTTTAGATCCGGTAAGGTAAACCATGTTTCCATACCGTACGCAGAGTCATAATAAGGAGTTGAATAATTATCCGCTTCCTTTAACAGTTCGGCAGATTGGTCGGATTCCCGCCATGCTCTCATTGAAGCCTTGTCAACAAACCTTGTGATTATGTATCTTGTGGTTGATCTCGTACTGCCTGGTAAGATAACTGTTGTTCCCAGATATCCTGGAGCTTTCATTTCGAGAGCCAGGTATCGCCTGAGCCAGTCGTCATATTCTTTTTCACGGCCAGGTTTTAAATTCCGGCTAATTGCAAAAGTAAACTCATTCGGGTTATGAACTTTCATTTCCACATCATTTTCTCGTTCATGTTTCATTTAAAAATATTAATCTGGGTTGCCCGCCAAGGAACTATTTTGTAAGTGGTTATTGACAACTAGGTTAGCCACGCAGACCTCCAGACAATAGGTGTGAAGTAGATAACTGCAGGGCCGCCAGCCGTTCTCTTTCGAACCCAAATTTTATGTCAAAAATGGTTCACACACCTCCGAGCCCACACCAACGACATAGAAGTGGAACTCAAAATTAATGTCAAATTTGGTTCAGAGACCACTGGCCCCATTGTGATATTAGTTTTCTAATTGGATTCACACTCTAATAGGAAAGCTATATCAAGAAAATATAGGAAAGAAGTATCAAAGGCTTGTTCACGATTAATATTTCTGAGTCAGAAGTGTATATGCCAATCACAAGAGTACATGATTGAAGTGATGTACTGCTTCATATAAGAACTATGTTTGTAATTATCACGCATACTTGCTGGCACCTGTAGACCCAGATAACAAATAATATCTGGTCTAGATATTTACAAAACTACTTGATGTGTAGTGTTATAGCATCTTCTGATAACGGCGTAGCCTTAGTCGTTTCCCGAAACATGGATTGGCTCGAAGATACAAAAACCAATCTATGGATTTTCCCCCGTGGTGTACCTAGGGATGGCCAAGCGGCTGAGAATTCTTTAACTTGGACTACTAAGTACGGAAGTCTCATCTCATCAGCTTACGATATAGCTACAGCAGATGGGATCAATGAAAAAAGGCTAGCGGTACATGTACTCTGGCTTTCTCAATCTAGCTACGGAAGACGTGATAATACTATTCCTGGATTGAGTATAAGCCTCTGGGGCCAATTCTTCCTTGACAATTTTGCGACAGTGAATGAAGCAGTGGCATATGTCAAAAGCAGTCCATTCCAGTTGCTACCAGTGATCGTTGGCAGTACCAGAGAGATCAGCAGAGTTCATGCCAAGATTGAAGATAACACGGGCGATGCAGCGATATTTGAGTATATGGAAGGCAAGCCTATTGTACACCATGGTAAAGATTACAACGTAATGACTAACGATCCACCATTTGATGAGCAGATCGAGCAGCTAATGCAGTACAAAGGATTTGGAGGCGATAGACCATTGCCTGGAAGCACTGAGTCAGCTGACCGATTTGTTAGAGCAGCATACTATCAAAGGAGCCTACCGAAGGCTAGCAATGAGAGAGAGGCAGTTGCTGCCGTACTAAGTATAGCACGAAATGTGTCGCAGCCATTTGGTACTATTGATTCCTCTCGGCCCAACATATCTCCAACACGGTGGCGAACAGTTACCGATCTAACTAATGGAACGTATTTCTTTGAATCGACTACTAGTCCAAACATATTCTGGATACATCTGGATAAACTAGACTTCTGTGAAGGAGCTCCTGTTAAGAAACTTGATCTTGTCAATGATCCTGATAGGGTAGGTGATGTTTCATATGAATTTAAAGAGTCAGAACCATTCGAATGGGTAAGACCTTCAGATTAGGTAGAGTTGCTATCCTATTAGATATTGGTCGATGATTTACAAGTCGTGGTAATTAGATATTGGGAATGAACTAGTCAGACTGATTGATCAGCATGTCTGGACTCGTTCAAGGGTATACCCAAACTTCTACATTGTGTATAGACAATTAGATTGAGCATAAAAAACTGAGGCTAGGAATAATATAATGATCATTAGTATAATATTGAATGAAATACTGTTGGATATGTTAGCATTCTGGATAGTCATAGACCATAATATTTCCATATTCACACCCTTCACTTTCTGGTATACAATTACCACTACATAAGGATAGAAATCAGCAAAAAGCCTCTTATGAAAATCTTCGTATTGCTAGGTGAAAACCTAAATGTTCTAATTAAAATCTGGTACTAATACCTGAGCTAGCCGAATCAGTTGAAGAACTTACTCCAGCTTGGAGTGGGGCCTAAAATCGTGTCAAATATGGTTCATAAACCACTGGTCATGTCGTGCCATAATTGGGAATTTGCCTAAACTTATTTTCCAACATGGTAGTAATTTAAATTCAGTCTAATTTTTTAGACTGATCTTAGCGCTTTCATGGGTACTCTTTCTTCATCTTGCTATACAAATCTTCGCTGCAAATCCAAGGAAAATTGGGAAGCCCCACTATTTTGATTTTACCGTCAATTATTGTAGTAGGAACAGCTTTCACATCATACCTTTTCGCACTTGCCAATCTGTATATCATCTGTGATATGCTTACATAATGGACAGTTTGCTGAAAATATTTCTATGGTGTGGTGCGGCTTCATTGGTATCCATCAGGCTGTAAGGCTAATTTCAGTCTATCAGGAAATCAACACAGCAGCAGAACCCAAGATAAAAAATTATGACGTAAGAGCTGTTCCTACAATAATCATTGATGAAGAAATCAAAGTTGTTGGTATTCCTGATTTTCCGTGGATATGTGGAGACGATCTTTATAAGATTTTGAAGAGATTATAAACTTCAAAATAATTAGATAATCCGGACCGTATAATTTGTATGCTAGGTAAGGTTGTAGTAGGCATAGCACACTGGTAAGATAAGATAGATTTGTAATCAGATGCCATACTTCAGTTAGAATAAAGATATTCAGCATTTCTTATCTAAGCATTCCCCATATAAGCCGTGCTAATTATTATTACTGAAGGATACTTCTTTAGAATCTAAAGATGGGTCAAAATACCAAGAAAATCAGAAGAATTATGATTACTCTCTTCTTCTTTCTTCTTGCTGGACTTTGTGAGATTGGAGGTGGATATCTGGTATGGTTATGGTTGAGGGAAGATATGAGTTGGATCTGGGGTGCTCTTGGAGGTTTTATCTTATTTGCATATGGAATAGTCCCAACTTTTCAACCTTCTCATTTTCATAGAATCTATGCTGCATATGGAGGAATATTTATTGTCATGGCATTGCTCTGGAGTTTAACTTTTGAAGATATTGTACCTGATATGTTTGATGTTATAGGTGCCGCAATAGCTTGTGTTAGAGTGGCAATCATTTATTATGCACCTAGAAGAGGAGAGGAAAGATTATGGTCGAATCATTAGTGCCAGTAGAAGCCGTCAACATTCACATATTCATTGTTACCCTTGTCTTATTCTTTGTAGCAGCATTTATGGAAATAGGTGGAGGATATTTGGTATGGCAGTGGATTAGGGAGAAGAAGGGGATGACACTGGGATTGACTGGCGGTTTAGTTTTATTCCTGTATGGTATAGTTCCTACACTTCAACCATCTCATTTTGGAAGAATATATGCTGCATATGGGGGAATATTCATTATTTCGTCGATTCTATGGGGAATAATTGTTGACAAGAAGAAACCAGATAGATTTGAGGTGATAGGATCACTGGTTGCAGTATGTGGTGCAATAATAATATTTTATACTCCACGGTAGGTAAAAGTAACTGAACCCACTTACAAGCAGGTTCTACTCCCACTGGCCTCACTATGTACACGGGTTCAAATGCTTGAGGTTGAATATCATATCCAGTAATGACATATG
>CAYWRR010000217.1:0-4181 GCA_964460425.1 uncultured Nitrososphaera sp. | reverse complement strand
ATCCATTGGTCCTTGCATCATGCCACCATCCATTGGTCCTTGCATCATGCCACCAAAGAATTCCTCCATCATGCCAGTCATGTTACCCTGCATCATCTTCTCTTGTATCATTTCCGGGGAGACTACTATTCCATAGATCGGTGTGTCTCCAAAGTGGTTTTCAACTGCAGCCGGGTCAGGTGTTATCGCTATCACTTTGTCCTGTGCTATTTGAATTGTTGTTGGCACGTCAGGGATTGGACCTTCGCGCATTGTAATGGTGGCTGTACCTGTTATTGTAGTAGAGTTCGTGCTGCTATCAAATGTCGCGTCTCCAGTTTGAGTGAAGTTGGATATTTCATGACTATGCATAGCCGAGCCATTGAGCATCACCATATGAAGCATCGCATTGAAGCCTGCGATGTTGCTAATGCTACCAGTAGTGTTAGATGTGGCAGTATCATTCTGTGAAGCCATCTCCATCATCCAGTGGCCAGAAACTATCCATGCTGGTTGTCCTTGCTCGTCATTTTGGATGCTAGAAATCATCCCCCACTTGTGAGTTGCGTCAAATTGTCGCAACATACTCATCATGTCGCCTCCTCCCATCATGTCCATTGACATACCAGAAGTTGTAGTGTCTGCACTAGTGGTCTCATGTGATATTGCGACTGCCGGAGCTGCGATACCAAATGTTCCTCCAATGATTGCAAAAGCCATAACGAATGCTGCTGCTATAAGAGTTGTTTTCATCAAGCAGAGTGAGAATACTATAGATTTAAAGGATACATGAGAATATTCACTATTTTACTTCGCTACCTGTTATGTACTGTTGGGGGGGGAACCCTAAGGTTCCAGTCCTTCTACTGTTGGATCTGCTAGATCTATAGGAAAGATAACTAGGCGAGAGGTATTTTGTCAAGCCAATGTAGTAGATGAGGCTATCAAAATCATGGAATAAGTGATTCTTGTTCTCGATAGGGCTCTATTAACTTAAGGGATGTATGGCTGATTGTGAAATAACAATATATACAAAAGTCATCAATCTTTTTATCCACAAAAGCTTTAGAACATCATCAATTACTCATCAATAGCAATGAACAAAAAATTATACTCAAATTGACACTTGATCAGCCAGCAAATGGAATTGTCATATGTTAGGATTATGGAGATATGATATAGCAGATCGCCTTAATGCAAAAGCATTGGTATTAAGTTAACAGAGCCGAATTAGAATACTACTGTTCAAATCTCACCTGTTCCACTTTGAATTCTGTGCTCGCTAGTTTTTTCTTACTTTCCTCTCACTGGAAATAGGCTTATTTTGATTGATTTAAAAATGGTATAAGAATCAATTTTAACTACCAGCCTTGCCGAAATCCCATGCAGAGAAAAATTTCGGCGTAATTTCAATAACAACTTCGATCCCAGTTCTAGTATTCTCCATCAGCCTCTTGGCAAGAGGGTGTTCAATCGTACCCAGGTACTTCAAGTTTATCTTTTCTACTATTGACAAGTTCTTCTGTATATCTTCTGATACCCTTGCATCTGCCCTTCCCTTTACTCCTTTGTATGGATAATTCTCGTCATCAATAGAGAAGTAAATCTTGTCGGGATTTCTCTGGATATTCTGAACCTTCCTTGTCATTTTTGACGTGCCTATGTATACCTTGCCAGAGTCATTGTCATAGAGGAACCATGTGGGTTGAATGATAGGATGTCCTTCTTTGTCAATAGTAGCGATCTGTATGTTGAGTTTGCTTTGGAGTAAATTGTTAACTTCTGTCTCAGTGACAGGCTTTGGCATGTCTGGAAGAGCTTGTATGACTTTCAATATGCATGTAACATCAAATGTTGATATAAACATTGAGACTGAGTCTCACAGGTTGCAGTACAATCTATCACGAATTAGGCGGATCCATTTGTCGGGGCATGATCTCGCTTAAGACAACTCGAGCGTGCTACAAAGAATAGGGAAAAAATGTCAAGCAAATAAGAGGGTATTGCATTGGCATTGCTACTGGTTTTGTCCGACAACTATCCAAAATCAGCTCAAAATAATGCCGTAGTTCCATAGCAGGAAGAAAGGGATCAGGTAGGATTCAAACCCACGATCTTAGCTCTCTTTACCTAATATCTAAAGGAGTGGAGCTCTAGAAAGGGATGTACTGTTCAAATCCTACTGCTATACTGTCAGGACCAAAAACACTAAAGCTTAGGATGGATTGACAAAGTTTGCTCCTTGATTTAGCGCTCAGTTTAATGCATTCTTTATCCTAGCTCTGCACTCGTGCATTCAACTCCCACCCGGTCCATATTTTACTGTTATAGAACTACGGCATTATTTTGAGCTGATTTTGGATAGTTGTCGGACAAAACCCAAGCTGTAAATGCAGTGATCAGCATTAACTGGCTCCATTATTGCGGCATCCTACGGTAACAATAACTTCATTTTCCAGTTGGATTCTCGGACTGTCATCTACTCTATATTGGCTGGTTATTTCTCCGATAGTATTAACTATTCTAGTGGCAATATCTTTTCTTTGGTTCGGAGCAAATCTTGCAATAAGTGCTTGAAGAGGCGCGCTGAGCTCCAAAGTCGCTTCTGCAAATATATTTGCAGAAGCCACCTCAAATATCAATGGGAGCCGTTCGATCATGATGTTCGAAAACCCAGCTTTTTCAAATATCTTCCTTAAGATATCAGCATCTGAGAGGCTGAATGGTCCATGTTTGTTGCACATTATTTTGTCATCATCTTGCGCTCCTATTTCTTCTTGGAGGGCTAACCTTGCTGCTTCAAATGGCAATGTCAACAGCGGAACCTTACTAGGTGAACTCCATACTGCGGCGGTGAATGTTCCTCCACGTACAAGCGAATCATGTACTTGGCGCAACGTTGATTCTGGATTTCTAAAAAACATGATACCCCATCGGCATACTGCTGATTGAAAGCTATCCTCTGTCAGCTTGGCGCATTCAATATCTTGATTTATAAACGACACATTATTCAACCCATATGCCCGAGCTCTTGCTCTAGCAATCGCAAGCATTTGCTTTGAGGCGTCTATCCCAAGTACATAGCCTTGCTTGCCCACCTTGAGCGCCGCAGTTATCGCTGGCTCCCCATAGCCCGTTGCTAAGTCGAGCACTCTCTCTCCTTCTTGAATCCCTGCAAGTTCTACTAGCCTTTGGCTTACATGGCATGCTCCTTGGTCTTCAAACTCTTTCCACCATTTTGTCCAGCCTTTAGCTACTACACCCCATTCTTCATTTTTCTGGGTCGTAGTATTGTACCGGGATTGGTGTGCCCATCCTTCTTCTGAAGGATTTTTTATATTTTTTAATTCATTTCCCATATCTGCAGAATGGCTTGAGATCATCTTAAGGAGTTTTGAAATGCAAGTGTGAAGTTTCAAAACTGATTTTGAAGCCTAAAATATATTCTTGAAAAGTCTTTAGATTCTGGTTAACTGGCACTAATGCAATGAATCCTAAAAAGAATGAGGGAATAAGAATAAGAGACTGGCTTAGAAACAAGAATGCAAAACCTGTAGTGGAAAGACCGTTTGGAGTAACACTTCTTGCAGTGGCTGCAATATCTGGTGCAATGATAATGGTGTCAGCAGGCTCATTTCTTGTGACGTATGCACCATTGATACATAGAGGTTGGCATTCATTGAATTTCGAGTCCTCTTACTGGTCTTCTACAGCCAGCATTTTGAAGGAGTCAATGCCATTCTTACATGTCAATGAATCCCTCATCATCCTATTCGGTCAAATAACTACAACCCTTGCAATCATCCCTGCAGTCATTTCATTTGGACTATTAAGAGGAAGGTCTTGGGGGGGTGGAATGCTTCCATAGTCGCACTCCTAATTGTTGCCGGATGGATCATACTGGCACTTGGTTCCCGCGGACAGGGAGCGCAAGGGCTTGTTCAAATGTTGATATATGAAGGGCTGTCAATTGCATCGCTATACTACATGACAAGACCAACAGTTAAAGCGTATTTCGGAAAGAATAGCCAATCGAGTGGAAGCTCGCCGCCCCAAGCAGATTCATCCCTGCGCGCGTCTCCGTCATGAAAAAACTGTTTCATAGTTGCCGCGCAACAAGCTACATGGCCTCCCATTTGAGAACCGCCTAGCTGCAGCAGTGGAACAACCCTTTAGTAATGAAAGTCTCTATCACTCTCTGC
>CAYWRR010000216.1:0-4186 GCA_964460425.1 uncultured Nitrososphaera sp. | reverse complement strand
GATGGAAAAATGGTCTTGCAGCTTTTTTAAAGCGATGAATTGTTCAACTTTTCTAAGGACTGTATCTAATCGGAGGGACATTAGTTAGTTTCTGAAACCTCTTTCTTCACATGCTATTAGCTTGAGCAACAGTTCCATCGTAGTTGTTACAATATCAACAAAACCAAGGTAATGGTACTTGTTATTACTATTCCAGCATTTATGTATATTGCGATATATTCTGTCCGACATTTACCAAAATCAAGCTCAAAACAATACCGTAGTTAACCAGAATGATAAAAGTGGACGGGGTGGGATTATTTGAACCCGCTACCTCAGCTTAGCAGTGGGTGTATAAGTTTAGGGAAAGCGATCAGGCATAGTTGTTATTTACGGACTTGTATACATCTTACTGCATTCTTTAATATTTCAGATTATCTTATATTATCAATGAAATCGGCTCAGATAAAGAGCTATGGAGGAAGCGAAGTAGTCGAAATCAACCAAAATACATATGTATTGAATGATCCATCTGGAGGAAAGGTTCTAGTCACCGTAAAAGCAGCTGGCGTGAATCCAGCCGATTGGAAGGTTCGAGAAGGCTACTTTCAGCAAATGACACCGCTTCAGTTCCCATCAACCTTGGGAATGGATTTTTCAGGTGTCATCCAAAAGGTAGGGGAAGACGTTTATGATTTTAATAAAGGTGATGAGGTATATGGAGATGCCGCAGCAATAAGGAGAGGTTCGGGAGCATTTGCAGAAATGGCTTTGGCAAATGCGAACAATATAGCACACAAGCCAAAAACTCTAAGCTACGAGGAAGCTGCTGGTTTACCACTTGTAGGTGTTAGCGCCTGGCAAGTACTTGTAGAAACTATTGGATTATCCAAGGGTAAAAAAATCCTGATTCATGGTGGGGCTGGAGGTATAGGATCAATTGCTATGCAGATAGCTAAGCAGCTTGGTGTCCATGTAGCAACAACGGTAAGCACAAACGACAAGGAGTTTGCAAAAGAGCTGGGAGCAGACGAAGTAATAGACTACAAGACTCAGACTTTCGAAGACATTCTGACGCATGACTATGAGGCAGTCTTTGATACTGTAGGTGGTGAAACATACACAAGGTCTTTCAAAGTACTCAAGAGAGGCGAAGGCATTATTGTATCAATGCTTGAGCAGCCAAACCAAGAACTTATGGATCGCTTTGGCGTAAAAGCGAAATTCCAATTCACTCAAGTAAACAGGGAGCGATTGACAAAATTAGCAGAGTGGATTGATCAAAACAATATACGCGTAAATATCGATAGAATGTTTTCACTAGATGATGCTGGTAAGGCGCTTGACTATCAGAGAAATGTACATCCAAGAGGCAAAGTGGTCTTAAAGGTGAGCAAGTAAAATAATACATGTGAAGATAGGGCATTGCTGCTTTGTCCGACAATAACTGAAAATTAAAGTCAATTCAATGCCGTAGTTTCCTCGTAGTAAAGGATGGACTGGGTGGGAGTTGAACCCACGACGTAAGCAGCTCTCTAAGCAAGTACATTGTATGCACTTATTACTTTCCCATCCTGAGAGCTTCTATAGGGCGGACGTTGGGAGTCCCTCTACTTTCGATTGACCATCATACAAAACGTCGTACAGAAGAGGATGCTCACGTAGGCTTATTCATCATCCCCTTCCAAGCATTAATGATAGGCTCATACTGCGGCGATGCAGCGCCGATTACACCTAGCTGCATCATGAATCTCAGGTCATCGCGAATCGCTTTGTGTTCCACTATCTTGTCATCAGCAATTCTAGAAATATGTGCTGCTCGATATGAGAAGAGGTTACCTTTCGGAGGAATGCCGAAGAAGTCTCCTGTGTGCTTACCTGTGACCATCATTATCAACACAACCATGTCATTTGAAGCGATGCTTTCCTGTTCTGTATAATGCAGGTCGCTAAATGCCGCTCTTAACTTCTTGACGGTATCAACAAACTCATCAGGACCACGAAGTTTTGCTCGCTCAGGACTAGCTTGGGACTCGTGGTTAAAATAATCGGGATGTATGAATTCAGAAACCTTGGTTACATCCCCTGTATTTAGGACTTCTATATAACGCCGTACAATCTTGATGTTCTTTTCTTCTTCAGTTTGTTGTGGCGTTGACATGCTAAGCATATCTATCTTAATACTAAAAAACATTTAGAAGAAATATTGATTATAACTCAGCCGTTGGTAAGAGGTATTCCACGAAGAAGTTGACGAAGATTTCAGGTCCTATTTAATTCCAACCTATGCACCTCTATTTCCCCATTAGCGATAGCTATGGCGTTTCCGTAGTCTGGAAATTAAACCACAGAATGGGAGCTGTGTGGACAATCTGTACTGTAATATGGTTTTGTCCGACAACTACCCAAAAACAAGCTCAATTTAATGCCGTAGTTTACCAGAACAAAAGAAATGGACCGGGTGGGAGTTGAACCCACGACCTCAGCAACAATATAGCTGAGTCTAATAATTATTATTCTCTTTAATTGCTATCTGAGGAACATGCCATTGACTAAACCAAAAATCTATTATAATAGCAAAAAAGCTATAGTCCATGCACCACGAAATGAAATTTAGAAACCTTGACAAGAACCCAGATGATGTAAGAAAGTTCACGAATGGCAAGACAGAGCTTGCAAATCTTGGAGACGCAACAATTGGAAGGATAACTCTTCAACCAGGCTGGAAGTGGTCCCAAGATGTCAAACCCATAGCCAATACAAATAGCTGCCAATTTGCACATACACAATATACTATATCAGGAAGAATACGAGTCAAGATGGATGACGGAATCGAACAAGAATTTGGTCCAGGCGATGCGGTATATGTTCCGCCAGGTCATGATGCATGGGTTGTTGGAAATGAGCCGTTTGTTGCTGTGGACTTTACAGGTATGAAAGAATATGCAGCTGCTTCGTCAAAATAAATAGTTCGAAAGTAAGCAAAATACCTACCTCTCTTTACAACTAGTAGAATTTTTATTATTGTTATCTTTTTTATTACCGCTGCTGGATTTGTCCTACATTTATTCAAAACAAACTCAAAAAAATACCGTAGTTTCCTCACAGAAAGAAATGCACCTGGTGGGAGTTGAACCCACTACCTCAGCAATGCCAAGGTAGCTGTTTCTTCTTTTAAGTCAGAGCTTGCTAGGCTCTAAGAAATTCGGTACTTTCTTACTTATCTGTTATTATCCAAGAATGAAATAAGATTAATGGTAAGTTTACCAATGACGAGAGTGGGACAAGAAGAAGAAAATGTGAGCATGGTAAAGCGCTTATACGATGCTTTTAAACGGCGAGAGGTTCATTCAATAATTGACATGTTTGCAGATGATGCAGCAATGCATGGACCTGCACCATCAGGTGTGCTGCCATGGGGAGGTACATACAATGGTCGTTCTGGAGTCGCACAATTCTTTAAGGCTCTTGGAGAATCACTTGAGCCGCAACAGTTTGACCTAAACGACTTTATCGCTCAAGACAGCAAAGTTGTAGTACTTGGATACCAAAAGGGGCATGCCAAGCCTACAGGACGACCATACGAAACCGAATTTGTGCATGTGCTGACGATACGTAACGGCAAATTTACAGAATTCAGAGTATACAATGATACTGCTGCCCTAGTAGAATCCCTCCGCCATTAAGAAGAAGGTATGTCAATGGATGGAGGGGCAACAATAATAGTAATAATCAGACGCATTGAATTATAGTGTAATCCAAGTTTTATCTGACAACTATTCAAAATGAGGTTAATTCAATACCGTATTCTACTAGATTGATAAAGATGGACCGGGTGGGAGTTGAACCCACGACCTCCGCTATCGGGAGCCTATATAGGAGGGCAGTTTATTAAAGAAAAATTCAGCTTACCTAACTTGCTTCTTTACAGGGATCTATCAATTCGAGAAGAGAGAACATCAGGACGCATACGAAAAATAGTCAACACTCTAGGTAATGTCAAGAATGTAACAGTTACAATATTCGCTACCAGCATTACAAACACGCTGTTTATGATCATTGGAATAAAAACTGTTTCAATTTGTTGAATTTCTTCTAAGGTCAATTGTTCAGTTATTTCAGGTAGCAGAATAAAATGTGTCACTCTTTCTTCGTCTAACAGACCGGTGATGGCAACTATTTGAATAAGGACGAGTGAAACTGCGGT
>CAYWRR010000215.1:0-4192 GCA_964460425.1 uncultured Nitrososphaera sp. | reverse complement strand
GGACAGAATAATGGCTCCTGCTAACATGACACTTATCTGCTTGATTGTCATATTCGCAGTTTTCTAGTCTTCATTGTATTGATAGTGATCGTCTGTTACACCTCTAATATTCTATCCAATATTGCCAGATAGAACTTTCCCAAAAATTATTAGTGCTTGTCAGGCCTCAAGAGGTATCCTTTTTAGGCTAGACTTTGTACCTATCCGGATAGAAAAATGTCCACTCAAATGAGTTCTGCAAGGCGAGGAATTGCAACAGAAGAGATGATTGAAGTTGCAAAGCAAGAAGATATGGATGTGAACATAATAGTTCAGAATGTTGCAAATGGCTCTATCATTATTCCAAAGAACAATGCAAGAAAACAGAAGATAAAAGTCACAGGAATAGGCAAGGGTCTTAGCACAAAAGTCAATGTCAACATAGGGACATCAACTCTACATCAGAATCTTGACGAAGAGATCTCAAAGGCCGAAGTTGCTGTAAAGTATGGCGGTAATACCATAATGGATCTGTCAGACGGTGGCAATCTTGATTTAATTAGAGAAAAATTACTCGAAGCTGCACCGATAACTTTTGGAACTGTGCCAATTTATCAGGCTTACTGGTATGGAGTTGAAAAATACAAGAATCCTCTGAACATTAGTGAAGATGACTTTCTAAATGTATTTGAAAAACATGCCAAAGACGGTGTTGATTACACTACAATTCATTCTGGTATTACAAAGGAGCTTGCCAGACGAGTTTTAGAAGTAAAGAGACATGGCGGCATTGTATCAAAAGGTGGAACCATAACTGCTGCTTGGATGCTCAGATATGATAAGGAAAATCCATACCATAAGCACTTTGACTACATGTGCGAAATAGCAAGAAAATATGATGTCACATTCAGCTTGGGTGACGCTTTGAGACCTGGCTCTATTCTAGATGCTCATGATGAGCTGCAACTAGCTGAAATGATCAATGTTGCAAGGTTGGCAAAGCAGGCTCATGAAAAAGATGTGCAGGTGATGATTGAAGGACCAGGGCATGTTCCGTTAAATGAAGTAGCTGCAAATGTGAGGCTAGCAAAGTCCCTCATTGGCGATATTCCATACTATGTTCTAGGTCCATTGGTAACAGACATAGCAGCTGGTTATGACCATATCGCCAGTGCGATTGGAGCTGCGGTGTCTGCAGCGGAAGGCGTAGACTTGCTATGTTACCTTACGCCTGCAGAACATTTGGGCTTGCCAACTGCTGAAGAAGTTAAACAAGGTCTGATTGCATACAGAATAGCAGCTCATGCAGGTGACTTGGTAAAGATCAGAGACAAGGCAATCAAGTGGGATATGCAAATTACTGAGGCAAGACGCACTCTCAACTGGGAGAAGCAGATATCTCTATCAATCAACCCGGAAGAATCTGCAAGGATTCATTATAGAAGCGAAGGCCAGCATAAGGGAAACAATGTTCCCTGTACGATGTGCGGCTCTGCATGTGTGTACATAATGCTGCCGCAGCAGAGACAATCTAAAAATAGTAATGATTCAAGACGCGAAGATGAGGCGACAAAGGAAACAATTGAAATCCATTAGTTTGACTTGTAGTGATGCCGCAGCTTCAGAGGATAATAAATCCAGAATAATAACAAAATGACCGTTCCTAGGACGGCAAACTGCAGAAAACTTTTTAGCTACTGTTGCATGTTTCAAAATTGAAACCTTCACTTTAGTGCTTCTAAAAGTACGGGACCATCGCGCCTCCATTCCTAGCTATATCTTGAAACACCCGGGACTATGCTAATGTAAGCCTACTTGGTACTTCTTCTGATGAAGACTTGAAATTTGAAGTATTCTAGGCTTATGAGAGCATCAAACCCTGTATGGATAAAGCTAGCTATGAGCTACTATGGTATCTTATCTGGCCTGAAATTGAACTGTTAGGCCCTGATAGATAAAAACCATATGAAAAAACATTATGTTCAAAATTTCGTGGAGCACTATGTTGATAATGAGTATCCTACGCTATATAGCAGTAAATGGAAAGTATCTCCGCCACCTACACCACCTCCACCTCTGCGAGTTTAAGGGTGGATCAAGATCTTTTGGTGAAGGTGTTTGCTTGGTAGTATATAGGTTGTACCTCCGCCTTCTGATGTGCATCTTCACATTGCTGTACAGAGATTAAATAGAAAGGGGAGAGAGGGATTTTTATTATCATTCCTGCCTTTTCATTCTCATTAGCGTTATTGTGATTCCAGGCCCTGTAGCTGCTGCCAATATGACAGGCGCGGTTGGAGATTCGGGTACAACCATGACTGCTGATTCTGCAGCGCCGCTTGTTGTAGTATCAAAAGGTGGATCTAATCCAGTTCCAAGGATCGTGACTACCCGTCTGAAGTTACCTGTATTGTTAAAAGTTACTGCTTGAATGTCATTTCCTTCCTATATGACTAAGATCCGTCATTGATTCTATAGTATTTCCTTCTTGGTCGATGAGTTCAAAATTGAAATTTACATGGAGGCAGTGATTCTCCAGAGAATGGATACTGAAAGTCAAGCGTAAATTGTATATCTTGGTTGTATTTCCTCTGGGCTCCAATTTACCAAAGGTTACTGATTCGTTATTTGTTTGCAGGGTAACAGGAGGGGGATGATAAGAAAGTTTCCTGAGCAGCAACTGGCTGCAATCCAATGGTCTCTGGGCCAAGTGCTCCTAAAAGGAATATCGTTGCTGCTGCGCTTTTTGACTTCATTGAAAAATTTTGTTAGCGCTTCCTTGTATCAATTTCGACAATTGTTGTGTAGTTATCACAACAGCATATCATGTTTTAAACATCGTGTGAAGAATTCCTCACTCCTGCCAGTTCGACCATTGATTGACGATATTTGGCGGGGATATCTGCTCAATAGTGTAGATTGCGTCTCACCTTCTGGCGAGAGAACCTCCAACATCTATGATACAAATCAAGCTGAAAATCAAGCCTAAAGTGTTGGATGTATCAGTCAGAAAATGTAGATATTATCTTTCTCAACTATTCATTTGCTATATGATAACGTCGCTGAAGGGATTATTCGACTAACTTGCAGGGTTGTCTGTTTCGATGCTGTCGCCTGTGATAATACCTCCTGCTGTTCCGGCTCCTCCTGCGCCGCCGCTGCCTACCGTCCCTGCCTCCGTTGTTGTTTCTTCGCCTGTGATAATACCTCCTGCTGTTCCGGCTCCTCCTGCGCCGCCGCTGCCTACCGTCCCTGCCTCCGTTGTTGTTTCGTTTTGAGGAGTAGTAGTATTACTTTGTTCACCACCTCCAACACCTTCTAATGCATCTACAGCTGAATTCAAGTTCATCAGTGCACCTTGAGTATCATTATTCTGCAATGCCATAAGTGCTTGTTCTATGAGCCTTCTTACCTGTGATGTTAGTTGATTTCCTTCTTCTGCTACAGCTGTAGCACTAGTGGCATTCATGCCCGTAGTAGCAGAAGCATCGCCGCCTGTTGTAGTAGCGTTCTGACCACCAACTTGTCCACTTGAATTATTTAGTGCACTTATAGTTATCAATGACACTACACTCAGTGAAAGTATCATAAGGGCCAAGGCTGCAAGTACTGTCTTCTTTTTATTGTTCTTTGATATCATAATAAATCAGGCAAAGATCATGACTTTTAACAGTTGCATCTTCTAGTTAAGTATGTTTAATAATAAATTTCTTATATGAAATCTAAATAAAAAGTCTGATCCTGTCTATAGAAAAAGAGGTTGGCTGGTAGGCTATGTGTTAAGCTAGCATGATCATTTTGTTGTCAATGGTATGAATAATAGAGATACTAGAAGTTAATCTAAATAAATCTAAGTACGCATATGTTTGACATGTGACTTGATATTCTTCTATTGTCTCAGATCTCAAGCAGGCATTCTCATGTAAGGCAGTAGTTATTGCCCAATATGATTTAGTTAGGTTTGTATTGCAAAGATCACTATCGTACTACATAGCGGTATAATAATGTGAGATATCTCTTACGTGTTGATCGATTCCATTAGCTCTCCTATCAAACCTTCTTGTTCGGAAGTAGGAGTTCCTTGCTCTTCTTAGATTGATGTTCTATGGTAATGCTGATGTTGCTGCAGTATTAGTACTAATTGTTATTAGG
The DNA here is from genome assembly GCA_964460425.1 of uncultured Nitrososphaera sp. Lineage (GTDB taxonomy): Archaea > Thermoproteota > Nitrososphaeria > Nitrososphaerales > Nitrososphaeraceae > Nitrososphaera. The sequence goes on along the minus strand of CAYWRR010000215.1, from coordinate 61 downwards.
AGGGGAACCATCGCGCCTCCATTCCTAGCTATATCTTGAAACACCCGGGACTATGCTAATG
>CAYWRR010000214.1:0-4204 GCA_964460425.1 uncultured Nitrososphaera sp. | reverse complement strand
ATAATGCTATGGCTCAGATGCCAGCACTGATACCAAAAGAAGTCGAAATCCAGAGACTAAAGAAGATCTACATCATGGTCATCATGTTGGGTTCAATTGCAGCCTCAGTAGAAGTCGACAACTTCGTCGATGGCTCACTGCACCAGACAGCAATCAGAGATAGCGCATTTACGCCTGCTCATTGGTGGCTATACAGCCACTTCGTAGCACTCCCATTAGGTTGGGGTTTTGTCGCAGTCTACGACAGAAGAGTACCAATCCTTAGGGGACCAGGCAATTCAATGAACACCGGTTTGAAGATCACCATCATAGGCTATTTGGCCACAATGTTCACAATCGGTATCAATGAGCTATGGCACTTCTGGTTCGTCGAAGAAATATTCGCGGTTCCAAACCACTGGATGTTTAACATGGGTGTAGTCGTAGCATTCATGGGTGCTCTGGCTTATGTAGTCAGAGTATACGCAAGAATGGTAGAACTGGGTGCAGAAACACCAGCCAAGAACCCATACGTGGCTGAAATGTACAAGCTAGCGCTTGAAGGAAAGCTGTACAGCAGGTCCATTCCATAAACTTAGGATTTCGAGAATGTCTGGGCAACCAGACGCCCGCTTTTTCTCTATTTTTTTGCTTTCTAAAAAGTAAGAGGTTTTTAGGTACTATCCAACAACACAGTATAGATACTAGAGATGGTATTATGAGAGATTATTGTCTACAGTCGTAGGATAGGTCAACGATCTTTATACTCCATTCTAAGGTAGAAAACTAACTAAAATTTTTTGATGCGCTGTTGAAAGGACAACAACCTGCTTTATCTTGAGTTCAGGTGCATCATCCTTTCTTCAACAAATGTCTAAAGCACTTTATATCTTGTGTAAAGATAATAACATGCTAATCATTGGTGTTGGTAAACAATAAATACGCAGCTTCTTTGCATAGTGCTGATGCCTGTTGTTGATCCTGTCTGCGGAATTGAAATGCATCAGGAACTTGCAATTAGCCATGAGCATCATGGCAAGATTTACTACTTTTGCTGCGAGGGCTGCAAGAGGATCTTTACAAAAAAGCCCCGTAAGTATTCAAAGTGAAAGTGGCACAACAGGAAAAGCACCACACTTTCTACAAAACCTAGCATCAGGTGCAATACATCCTCGACAATCTGAGCAGCGTGATCTGAAAATATGATCCTCCTCCTCTTCTTCTTTTGGCGGAGGAAAATAGCTTCTGAAAATAGCATAGTAGTATAGATGTTCCTTACTTCTTATTCTGACACTCTCTTGCTCCTGAGCTATTCTTTTCTTGTTTGCAAAAGTCAAGTTGTCGATTATTTCTTCAATATATTGCTGGTAACGATCAGTGGCAGCTCCTTGCTCCTGTGCAAGTTTGGGTCTCCATACCAGTGAGCCTAGTGCCGGTTCAAAGCATTTTCTCAGAATGAACTTGCCCCACTTTTTACCATTATGTTCGCCCACTTTGTCATTCACACTGATCAATTTTGCAAATGATGCAAACTTCTCATCAAGGAAAGGAGTCTTAACCTCGATGCCTACATATTCACCTAGTTTTCTTGAAGAAAAATGCATGATCTGCCACAGCCGTCGCAGCTCTGAATCAAACCTTTGCATGTCAGAATAATAGCGGGAAAAGTAGTTGTAGCCCGCGAAGAGCTCGTCGCCTCCATCACCAGTCATTATACTAGAATAGCCATCACTTTTTGCCCACTCTATCCCGGCAAGTGCCACAGCAGAATTCCTGATCTCTATCGGATCAAATGTTCTGAAAATTTGTATAACCTGTCCGATTAGCTCTACCATTTTGTTCAGTCCAAAAACAACCTCAACATGGTGTTTGCTGTATCTTTCTGCAACCTGCTTTGCATAGACAAGATCAGGAGCAGCTGTTCCAAATCCTGCTGCAAGTGAGCATTGTGGCCGTAGTATACTTGCCAAAACGCTGCTGTCAAGCCCTCCTGAGAGCAGCAGTGCATCAGCATGGTTTCTATCCACACTTTCAGTCAGCAGCTTGGTAAATTGTTCGCAATCCTGCAATACAAGACAAAATCCCAGTTTTGCTCTTATTATTATTATCCTTCTTCTTCTTTGGCGTCTTCTGGCTTGGATGACGCTTCACAGAACTCTGTCAGAACACCATGAAGTGATTTAGGATGTATAAATGTGATCTTGCGGCCGTACGAGCCTGTGCGCAATCCGCCAAGCATTTTCATACCCTTCTCAGATGCCCTTGCAATATCCTTTTCGATGTTATCAGCAGTGATTGCTATATGGTGTATGCCTTCACCACGTTCTTGTAGGAACTTTGAAATTGGACTGTCAGGAGCCATCGGCTCCATTAATTCTATTCTAGTATCTTCGAGCATTAGCATCGCAACTCTAACCTTTTCATTGGGCACTTCCTCTATTTTCAGCTTGTCAACATTGAGTATTTTTTGATAGTCAGTTAGTGCCTGCTGTACGTTATTAACTGCAATAGCTATATGGTCCACTCTCATTTGGTATTATGGAAAAGTACTGAGAGTTTATTTAACCTAATGCTATTGAGTTCTGGTAGCTGAGGAAGATTTTCAGGTGTGGTAACTAAAGGGACAGGGTCGAATGAATTTGTGAAATCATGATGGAGTTTTTATGGAGAAAGTCTGTAGCTATTACAATAAAAACTTGCAGTAGTCGTCCAGTCAGGTTAAAGACCAACGGAGTTGTCGTACGTTGAACTAGGGTTCAAATCCTGACCGCTGCAACCTTAACCGTATTACTGTTTATATGTTCACACATTTAGAGAGCATGATCCATTTTTCTAGTTTGTACATTAGTTTTTTTCTTGCTGACATGGATGTTCATTTTATCACTCAAAGCCCTTACTGTCCAGACCATTTCATCCCCTGCTTTCAGGTCTAATAGCTGTACTATTGCCTCTGGAATTGTGGCGCGCAATGATGTGGAATTAGGTCTTGCTACCGTCACCTTAGTGGAAAATTCCCCCATAAATGATAAATCTGCAATGCGGTATATTAGTCTGCCTACTAGTAGGTAAATCTATAGTATAGATGTTGTATAATATTGATAGGTAGATTAGTATGCCTGCAACCTCAACTGATACCGACATGAGGGAAAACGAAAGGTCATGCCATTGCTGCGAAGGCGCCCAAATCAAACAATAAACAAGCTATCATATAGTATTCTCAGACACACAAAACATAGAACTGACATTCAAAGATATTCATATGCAAAGATTGTCATTTCCGATTTGCAGCGAACAGCTATTGATAACTTAGCACTACCGCGGTAATACCAGAATCACCAGCAAGGCTTCTCTGATAAGTATGTGAGGTATCATGGTTATTGATTTCGTTTTGTGTTATATCTACGTCGTGTAAAGGGACTTAATGATCCGAAATTGGTTTAGATCAATTAGTGAAAATATAATCTATAAATCATGAACATTTCAGGGATTATTTTCAGTTGTTATAACAAGAGGTGGAATTCTTGAGCTATTCGAGAGCTTCTGCCAATCAATTGATTTACTGGGGCTAGTCCATTCCACAAATGCAGAGACCTCTCCAGCCCATTCATTGAACTTCTTAATAGCAGTTGCATGGGGCTCTGTCATAACAAAGTGCCTAAGAGAATCTTGATCTTTCCAAATGGATAGTGTCCAGAAGTGCTTTTTTTGGAAAATCAGCCATGACAGCATAGTTCATCACCCCCCCTTTAGTTTCAGTTGTTTTACCTGCTTCAGTACTTTTGTGGTCATCAACTGCTGAAAAGGAATCATCTATTTCCAACTCTTTAGCGGCAGGAAAGTGGCAACCCATAAAAATTCTTCTTGTTTTTTGGAGGCTAAGCCTTTATTCTGCAGCATTAAATTGCCTTTGCGGAATTTAGTTAAGTTATTTCTCTACAGACTTTCTATTGGCCTATGCATATCTATCTTTTTACCAATCATTGTGTTATTTGTCTCGATTATCATCGTCATTTAAAGGCTGTCTTTTCAACACGACGACAGGTGTGCCTTTGCTAGGCAGTTGATTAACAGATCTTGATATTTGCATTGGGCGAAGAAGGGACGGATCGAACCAAGAACCTTGTAACCTATCACTAATGTATTACATGCATATGCATATTTGAATAGGCATTTAGAAATAAATTCGATATTCGAAAAAGCAGCCATATCTCAAGACACAGTCACT
>CAYWRR010000213.1:0-4214 GCA_964460425.1 uncultured Nitrososphaera sp. | reverse complement strand
ACCAAGTTCAAGACCTCTACAAACTTGACCTATCATCGCCTGTCAATAACTGCTTGTTTGTTGGCTCAGGTGATTCCTACATCGCTGGACTAGCAGCACAATATTTTTCTGGCAGCCACGCGATTTGCTGTTCTCCTATCGATATAATCAAGAATCCTTTATTGGTAAAAAGGCGCAATTTGTTTGTTGTTTCTATTTCAGGCAACACCCAGGCGAATATTCTTGCAGCCAAAATTGCCAAGAAACATGGAGTCGGTACTATTTCTGCTCTTACCACAAGATCATCAAGCAGGCTGGCAAAATCATGCGATCAGACAATTGAGCTGAAGTATAAAAATACAGGTATTACTACTGCTGGAACTATCAGCTTTACAGCCAGCATGATCAAATGCATCTCACTTTCTACAGAACTGCTCCAGCTACCATCCAATCTTGGAAAAATGTACAACTGTGCTGAAAAACAGGCTAAGCAAGCAATCAGCAAAATTGATGACAAAAGCAATAGCAGTAAGAATAGTGGTTATAGCAGCAGTAGTACAAGCTATTTCATACTTGGCAATAGTCAGCTGCATGCAATTGCCAAGTATGGTGCACTCAAGTTTAACGAAGTATTTGGTGCAAAAGCGATGGCCTATCCCACTGAAGAGTTTTGCCATTCTCCACTATTTAGTCTCAAAGAGACCGATCAGGCAATAGTGTTAGGAGGAAATGATGATGATGACGACTACGATGATAGCAGCAGGATGTTAAGCAAAAGATTGAATGAAGAAGGCTTCTCTTCAGTGCATGTCGGATTCAAACTTACAGGAATTGAATTGCTGCTGCAAGCCACTTTTTTTATACAGCTCTTTGTGCTCAAACTGGCACAAAAATACGGCCTGACCAGCTGTTATTTTCTAAGGAACGAGAAACTGCTCAGAGTGAGCTCAGATTTTATTTACTACTAGCTATTTTTTTCTACTGGCAGATCCAGTCTGTTGCCCCACTCGCCCCAAGAGCCAAGGTACATTCGCACCTTCTTGTAGCCAAGCATCTTGAGCACAACGAAACTATTTGCGGCACGGTAGCCCCCTTGGCAGTACATTATTACTTCAGCATCCTTTGGAATGTTACTATACATCTGCTCCAGCTTGTCATGACTTTTGAAAACACCACCACCACCTCTAAGATCTAGGTTATCATTCCAGTCAATATTGATTGCAGTAGGAATGTGACCTGCATGCGCTGCCCTGATCGCTGACCCTTTGTACTCCTCTTTTGATCGAGCATCAATTATGAATGACCTTTTGCTCTTGATAACTGAGTTTATCTGGACAAAGTCAGCAAGAACCTTGGGGTTTGGCTCTCCATTGAAATTTGAATGCACAAATGGGTTCGTCTTAGTCTCCGTCTTGTAGCCTTCTGCCTTCCACTTCTTGAGTCCTCCATCTAGCATTGCTACTTTCTTATGAGAAAAATAAAGCAAGAGCCAGACGCCTCTTGCGGCGGATATGCCCGAGACATCATCATAGAATACAACAAACTTATCTTTTGAAACTCCAATGTTTGAGAGTAAAAGTTTGCTTTGCCTATTGAATTGTACAATGCCTGACTTTGAGGTATCGATCCAGTGAAATTGCATAAGGTCAATGTTGACTGCGCTTGGTATATGCGACCTCCCATAGCTTGAGAATGGCCTAGCATCTACTATGAGAAGGTTCTTTCTGTCTTCAAGCATAGAGTGCAGCTGCGAAGTCGATATAGCGAAGTTCAATACGCTGTAAGATTTTTTAACAGTGCTATATAGTATTTATTGTTATATAAGTCTCGGAGATAATGCAATTGACAAGGAAATTCAAGGGCAAGGCCGACAATATAACGGCGGGCGGCGGCGGAAATCGCCTAGAGTTCATACGTGATGCCCACAACGCTCAAAAGATTGGCAGGACGACCCGCATGGAGGATTACCTTGAAGTCATTTATGAGTTGATAACCAAGAAGGGCTATGCAACTACGGTAGATATCTCTGATTACCTCAATGTCAGCTCACCCAGCGTGACCAAGATGCTTCAAAGGCTGAATGAGAGCGGCCATGTAAACTACGAGAGATACCGTGGTATAAGCCTCACAGAATCTGGAGTAGCTGTTGCAAGAAATATACATGACAGACATGGCATTTTGGCTGACTTTCTCAAGATGATCGGAGTAGATGAAGACACAGCCAATCGTGATGCCGAGGGCATCGAGCATCATCTGCATCCGGAGACCCTCAAAAAACTTGAAGAATTCATCAGGCTCGTCAAGAGCCACGGAATCAAAGGTATTGGCTAACGTCTGCTAATGAATACCTTGATCTCTTCTTCTCCTGCAATTATTGCGTTTAGGATCTTCTTTCCAGATTCACTTCGCTTGTCTATCTTTACTCTAGCCTTCTTGCCTACCTGGCTACTCAAGACGTACTCATCCTCTACATATACATCGACCGTATGACCAATAACGTCATCATTAACTAGGATATTGACGGAGGAGCCTGTTTCACTTATATCAAACTCAATTTCTTTGCCTAGAGTAGGGGTCTTGGCTTCAACGTCTATCTTGACGCCCAGCATTTCCTCCAACTCAGAAACGGTGGAGCCGCCTTTGCCTATTATCCTAGGTACCGCTTCCTTGCTAACTCTTACCCTTACCTTGTTATCAGAAATAAAGTTTACTTCTGCGCTTGGATCAAACCTGCGCACAATGTCCACTATCTTGGACTGAGCCAGCTTGTGAACACCACTTTCTATCTGTCCGCCCTTGGCCAGCTTCGACACTGGCACTACGACGTTTTCGTCTCCAAATGTGTATATTTCATATTCTATTACGCCTGACTCAAAGTCGCGTACTTCGACCAAAGGCCTTGCAAGATCCGCCTCAGTCATGCCACTTGGCACCTTGACAGTCAGGGTCAATTCATAGACCTTTTCTATACTCCCCTCTCGCACAAAGATTATTGTGTCCAAGATATGGGGAACCATGCCAAGCTCGACTCTACCCATAAAGCGCTGGATTGCATCAAGCGGGCTGCTTGCGTGCACCACACCTACCATACCTACGCCCGCAAGCCTCATGTCTGCAAATACTTCAAAGTCTTGCGCCCTCCTTACTTCATCAAAAATGGTGTAGTCGGGCCTTACTAAGAGCAAAATATCCACTGCTTTTTCAAAGCTGCCCTCAAGGGGACCATACTGCGTGACTTCATCAGGCACCTGTAGGTCACGCGGTGATTCAAAGGTCTTGACTATCTTGTCTCGTTTGGTATAGAATTGTGCAACACTGCTTGCAAGCGTGCTCTTACCAGATCCCGGCGGACCTGCTATTACTATCCCTTCTGCCTTGCCGGAAAGCCGCTCCATCAGTTTGTTGCTTGCATTGTAATCTTCAAGTTCAAGCCGAATGATTGGTCTGACTATTGTCACTTCTAGTCCATCAGAAAACGGTGGCCTTGTTATTGCAATCCGGAAGTTGCCAAACTGAAGGACTGTGGCACCACTCCTGCTTATTTCCACAGAGCCTGTACCTGTAACCCTGCTAGCCTCAGATACTTCCCTGATTATGTTTAACAGCTGATGATAGGCGCTCTTTTCTTGGCTTATTTTGACAAGCTGGAAGTTACCTGGCTTTCCTCTCTTTGCCATTGGAAATGTTCCTTCCTTTAGGTGGACGCTCATTGTCGTATCGTCAAAGTATTTTTCAAATTCTAGGTCAGTCGTCTTAGTTGGTGTCCGAATATGCATTGCCTTGATGCCCTGCGCCTCTGCTACCAGTGCCTGCACATAGTCAGCCGTGATGAGTGTGGCAGATTCGTGCATCGCAACATCTTTGATTATTGCGTCTATCCTGCCATGCCTTGCAAGCCTGATGTCATCAAGGTCAGGCCGCTGACCCACAAAACGGAGGATGATGTTTTTTGCAATACAGAGCTCCCTCATTTTCTTTATCTCTTCAAGGCCTACAAATCCTTGCTCTTTGTTGGTAGATGCCTGAGACTGGAGCTCATCTAGAACTGCCAGAGGGATAATAATGTCGCTCTCTTGCTCTATATTACCCGCTTCAAGCATCTTTGTTATTTCGCCGTCTATGATGATGCTAGTATCAAGGACGAATTTCCTATTTCCCAAATGGCTTACCTCTATTATGGGGATTTGTAAAGCATTTTTAATAAAAATAACTATAGAACAATAACAATTTATGGT
>CAYWRR010000212.1:0-4250 GCA_964460425.1 uncultured Nitrososphaera sp. | reverse complement strand
GTGGGAATGTCCCTGAAAAAGGACTTCTGGTGACATTTCGAATTACAAAGGGAGAAGGCGAACTACATGATAGGGAAGGTAATACAAGCAGTATCGAGCTCTCAGTCAATAGTGATGATGATGGGTTGGTAGAATGCTTTTGGAGGCTTGGTAGCAGCGGAGATCAGCAGGTAGAGGCTATCATGATTGATCATGATAACGCTAGGGTGCATCTTCCCCTACGATATAACGCAGTGATAGAGCAGCCCAGAACGGTAGTAATTAGTCCTGCGAGCAGCGGGATAGTAGAAATAGAAATAAACCAAAGGATGAATCCTCTTGTTGGTCCAATCAAACACTTTCTCGAAACTGAAGTCCCTCCCGCTATAATCTTAGGACTGGTTGATCCGCAGGGCGCTGGACTTGGGGGTGTTGACTCTGAAATACGTAAAACCGTTTCAATAGTTTCAGGGGCGAGTAACATGACGACCAACGCCTACTCGCCAAGCCCTCTAATAGTCCGCGTCGGAGGTACAGTTGCATGGACCAATAACGATTCAGTGCCGCATACTGTGACGTCAGGTTCACCTGCACAGTCTGATGGTAAATTTGATTCTCGTATACTTGGTCCGAGACAGACATTTGAACATACTTTTGCAGAAGCAGGCAAGTACCCATATTTCTGTACGCTACATCCAAACATGATCGGAAGTATTGTCGTTGTGGGACGGCCAGAAGTGCGGTTCACGGAGGATTACTACCTTTATCGCTCAGAGATAACCGATAATACTGGCTCGTTCGTATTTCCTGGATTCAAGCCTGTAAATATCAATACGACAGGCTTTTGCATAAGATTGGTTAATCTAAGTGATCAAGAAGAAGGAAAAATTCTTAGGCTACGTTGGTGGGCTGTCCCCGCAAAGCAACAGGAACTCCAGACATACAAACTTCCCCGTGTTGAATTTAACCCTCCGAGCATAACTATAGGCAATACTATGACTCTTGCAGTAACGGATCCGACTGCGCGAACCGATAATGTAAGCGTTGCTTTGAATATAACTCCGCTAAATGTGGATGATAATCGAACAATTGAATTGCAAACCAAATTGAACAGAGAATCTGGTACAGCAATTTTTCAGGCTAAGGCCGGCATTTCTGATAGGGTCAAGTTTTTTGTGGGTGACGATTCAGTAACTCTTCCTCTCTCAAATAAATACGCTGTTAGAGCTATTTACAAGTATTTATCATGCTCCATCGAAGGGGGTAATTTGGAATCCGTAGCAGAGATAAACCGAGAAGGTGGTGGAGGAACTTTACCACCACCTATTATTGTAGTAGGACCAACACAACCACCACGACCACCACAACCAACTGGACCTGGGGTTATTAGCCCTATTCGTGAAATGATACCGATAGAGCCTGAGGAAGCTTTGAGGGCTGAGGATGAAATAATAGTATATGTGGTCGAATCAGATGCTAGTGAGCCCGTAACTATTCAAATTAAGGTGGGTCGCAGCACAGCTTCCTTTACGGCTAAACGTGTTCCTGGAACTGATATTTTCAAAAAAGACATTAATCTACTAGAACTTGAAAGGCAATTAGGAATAAAGCTTAGAAAAAAGAAAATTACTGCGATATATAAATCTCAAACAAGCGGAGAACTAAGCAGCGAGCTCATGATAAGATGATGATAAGCATCATCGTATCCCTCTTTATAGACTGTAGACGTTTTAGCAGCGTGTGAATGAATATGGGTACTACTCATGTATAACCGATCAATAAGCTGACGTCTAGCAGACCAAAGATACATGTATGAGTATGATAAAGTCAATAGGTAATGCTAGACTAGTGGTTATATGTGTTCATATTACTTCAAAAGCTCCATCATTCAGAGAAACACTTGCCGGAGTCATCTTTATCTTTGCAGCCCCATTTCTTATTTCTATCCCTTGCAAGTTCATCACAATCTTCAAACCATTTTTTGTCTCTATAGTGACGCTGCTAACACCGGGCAGATCGTCTAATAATATGTTGGCAAAATCTGTCTTTATTACTTTGGTCTCGGGAAGTGCTGGCATCTTAGGGGCTTCTCCAGTTCCCCAAAAACATCCTGCCCATATAGGATAGTCTGTATTTCCTTCCTCAAACTCTATCCAAACATTCGCGCCTATTGGTGGTACAAAGAACATTCCTACTCCCTTTCCGGCATACGGCGAACAGGGTAAGGCCCATCCTGTCTCCTTATCGCCATAGACTGCAGGTACCATGGCACGTATCCTCCCAAGCATCAGTGGATCTTTATTGTCTGCAACCACTCCTCTATATTTCCCATAGAATCGCTGACTAAGTTCGCTCATTACGGTCTCACCAATGGCGTGGATGAACCGTAGCCTTCACGTACAAGGGTAAAGGCTTGTTTATAATTTCCAACCTCTAACGTATGAGTTACACTTTTTACATAATATAGTCCACCATGCTTGAAGCCTACTCCCCTAACTCCTACAAGCTTTCTCGCGCGCAATACATCTCCGTAGCGAAACACATCAACCTCACCTGTGGCAGTAAGAACATCTGTGGATTTATCCGTTTCAGCCTGCGCCTTTGCATAAGCCTGAATTGCGTTTAAACCACTGGCTCTAAACTGTTTGGTTTTTACATTAGGTAAATTGGTAAGCATTGCGGGAAGGCTGGATAGCGGCGGGCGCAGACTACCGAATGTAATGATGGGTATTTTCATATTAGTTGTTCTATCACGTATACTTCCAACAATTATGCTAGGTTTTAAGGCATTGTATTGAAAGCTGATTGATTTGACATTTGTATCTGGACCCATATTTACGGATAAGGCCTTTTGCGGAGTGCCTACAAGGTTCAGAGGCCCCCAGTATGCCTTGCTCAGGCCTGGTGGGGGAGGCATAGGCTCGACGTAGAATGTAAAATCATGCTTTGCCGCAAGCTCCATTAGATACGAAAGGTCGGTTCCTTGCTGGGATGGAACTCTATCAAGCATTATTGGAACGTCAAGTGTAGGCGGAGGCATGACAAGTGGGGTCAAGCCATATTTTGCATAAGATAGTATTATCTTGTTGGCTATAATGTTGTCAGGTTGGTTGGGATGAGTCTCAGACTTTTCCTCCATGTCCATCATAACGCTGACATCTTCACCAGTTACTGTAAGCGTTGTTTGACCTGGTTCATTGCTTGGGTTTAGCTGTATATGTGTTATAACTCCATTTATTAGTACGTGTGGGATAACTCCAATTGTTACTCCGATTGTTACCATATTGAATGGTTTGAGCAGCGGATTATCAATAAGCGAATAATCAAGAGGATTAAGATTCTCAGCGCCCTTCCCTACGTTGAAAGTTATCTGAAAGCCATCGCGGCCTTCATCAGAATTTGTTACTTCCACGGATCTAACGGATTGAAGCATTGGAGGAGGTGGCGGCAGTGGAATTGTGGGTCCCATCAGGAGCAGAAGGTGGATTCCTAAAGGCAATTGACTGGTTATCCTCTTTTCGGAAATGGTATATTTAGTACTTTGCCAACTTTAATCAGATCTAGGGGATGTATTGCACTATCATCATCAAAGTTAGCGTCACATATCTGCCAGTACTGCTCAGGGTCCCCTAGTGATCTTGCAGTGATCTGATCTAGTCTATCTCCTGCTGTCACAGTCAACTCAGATATTGTGGGCTGCTTTTCGGCAGGTATGAAGCGACGCTTCTTGTACCTGTAGATTATTTTTTTTGTTGTTCCTATGCCTCCAGCTTCTCCTTTCCTTTCTATTTCAAGAATAACATCATCAATGTTTGCGTATCGACTTGTAGGCTCAAACATGACTTAAAACAAAGCACCTCCTTAGAAAAGTGTCACTTGGGCACTACCTATAGCACTTAGGCTATTCACAGAACCAATTGCAGCCATTGTCTCCTTTACTATTTGGTGTGCTAAAAACATGGAATAGCCTGGATGCCATAGTTCAAAGTCATTGTATGTTAGAACGCGCATACTAAGAGAAACCTTTGCCCGGATCGGGTTCAGGTTCGTATCATAAGATTCTTCAGTAATGTTGAATTGCTCAAGCCGTACAGGAATCAGGCGCTTTGGCCCCCAGACAAAGATGGTAAATGGGCCAATTGGCGGGGAGATCTCTAGGTTTCCCGTTGCTGATAGAATTTTGTTTGCTATTACCAGTGAGCTTTTTGGATAGAGTATCATCTCCAGAGCAGATAATTTGGGATAAATGCCCATCTGCACTGCATTCTGGT
>CAYWRR010000211.1:0-4253 GCA_964460425.1 uncultured Nitrososphaera sp. | reverse complement strand
AGAAGTAAAAGAATATGAAATGACAGATGCTAGAAGCATTCAAAATAAGAAAATGTCATTTGCTGCTGGAATATCAATAGCAGCAGGTGCATTGATTATCTTCAGTAGTATGATAGTCGGATCTCAATATGCAACAACTTCTATTGTTGGCTCCAGAGGAATATGGTGGTGGATGGATGATTCTACAGGTGAGGCAGAGTCAGGAATAGAAGAAGGAGTTGATGGAATGATAGTAGGTGCGCCCAATGCAGCAGTAATTACAGGTTTGGCCTCTGGAGTCATAGTGTTCCTAGGAGGAATCATGATGTACCTCAGACCACAAAATAAGAGGATATGGGGAGTAATGGCCTTGATATTCTCTATTATTGCATTACTTTCACTAGGCGGCCTTCTATTAGGAGCAGGATTAGGGGTAATAGGAGGAATACTGGGAATTGCAAACAGGCAAGTGAAATAGAAAGAATGAGCCTGCTAGTAATCTATATTTGAGCCAGGAGTTTATTTAACTCGCTTTTTTTATGTTGGTCTCTAACTATATTTGAATCAGTAGGAGCAATCTGCGCAGCATTGAAAATATGTGCTCTTATGTCTCGTAAATTATTAACCTCTTCTTTGATGTATTTTTGCCTCTGTATTTGTCAGAATACCTAGGAAATCTTGTCAAGAATCTTCCCTGAACGTCAGTTTTGGTGATATTTGCTTCATCTCACTATTAGGATGAGCTTCATCTAGTGCAACTTTTGATCGCAATACCTGGTGTAACTCTACTTTCAACGGCAATAAGCATACTTGTTGACTTGTCCCACGTTCCCAACCATATTTTAGAAGCTACAGAGTTATCCCTATAGATTTTTTCTTTTTTCCTTACCTTAAGAGTACAAAACTTGGTTCTGTTGAATCATCCCGTGATACCTGAGTGTTGTAATCCCGTGTTTAAGAACCCGTGATAACACCGATAGAGCTATAGCTCAGTGACAGGTATATTTATGACTGAAAATTCATGTCTCGTAAACAGCTAGCTAATAATACGAGTGGTAGTCATCCTCATCGGACTACATGGTGGTTGAACAAGCTGGACTTGATTGGGTTCAGATTTTCTTATCGTCCATTCTTCCTTCGGCTGGAATTGGTGGTGCTGTCGGTAGCGGTTTATCCGCAATCATCAACCATAAAATGAGTTTGCGTGCGTTGAGGAAACAAGACGAAATGAGAATCGTTGAAGAAAAAATTCGCACATACGCCTTCATTCTTAATCATCTGGATGTAATGAAGTTCAGAGCTGAGGCAACTGCACGCCGTTTCGGTATACCAGTGGAGCAGGATGAATTTCTGCATGTTGCTAATAGAGATAAGGAAGGTAAGGACGAATTGGATAGATTTGAAGAGGAAATTGACAACAGAATCAGAGAACAATCCCATCTAGTAGATAAAGATATTCTTAGAAAATGGGTGGAGGTAAAATCACTGCGTGCTGACCCACGAGTGAATAAGGCTACAGCTGAGCTTAGAAAAATGCTAGCAAAAAAAGCAGATGAGATTACACAAAAGTATCTCCCACACATCAAACGAGACATAATTTCGGCATTTTCAATTGATGAGCCTGTGAATGATGGCACTCAACATAAGAAAGAAGATGATGCTGATAAGGCATCAACAAATCCCAGTTGAGTTACGCAGTAAATCCTTCCACCCTGTGATGTCTAGTCCTGCTGTCTTTGCTGGTGTTTGTCCTTCCAATGCTTGGTGTGGCTTGACAAAATTATAATGTATCCTTTGACCTTCTGCAATCTGACTTTTCTTTGATTTCCAACCTCTTTGAACTTTTACCCTTTCTCTTAGCGTGCCGTTCATTCTCTCGATTCTGTTGTTATTTGCATGAGGTTTGTTAATTCCGCATTTTGCCATATGGTCAACACTTGTTCTATCAAATGTCTTTGAAACTGCTTCTCTGTATGACCTGTGAACGTCCGTATTCAATGTATCAGGTAAGTTACCATTTGCATTCTTGATAGCCAGTTGTAGTGCCGCAACAGCTCCGTTTGCATCTCTATTCTCTGAAAGTTTGGACGCAAGCAAGAACCTCGTGTCTCTATCCATTACATTCCACAGGAACGCCAGTCCTTTGTAACGACCTTGGTGCTGGCTTCCCTTAAGACGCACGAATAACTCGTCAGCATGCCATTGATTAGATAATTGAGGGGTCAATGCATTGACATAATCTGAAATCAGCGGGATGTATTTTTGAATCCATGTGTAGATAGTAGAGTAGTTGATGTCAACGTTAAAGTGGTCGCTAACACTGCGAGCTATCTTTCTTAGCGATAATCCACTGAAGTATAAATCCAAAGTCAAACAAACTAATTCTTCATTGAATTTGGCTTTCTTTAATAACGAATCTTGAACAAACCTTGTTTTACAGTCTTTACAAAGATAGGTTTGTTTACCACAATCAAAACCATTCTTCACAATTCTGATTGAACCGCATCGCTTGCATGATACTGAATCGTCTGAGAAGATTTTCGGCTTAGGTGCTGTGTTCTGAAGGAAGGTATTAGCAGCAATCCAAAACTTAATCGCCAAAATGTGTTTACATGCTTCGACCTGTCGCCTATGAACAAAATCAGGACATTGACATAACCAACCTAACTCTTTGCTTTCAATGATTTGATACTCTATATGATTTCGAGATTGAGACTTAACTGCGTAAGTGTGTTCGTCAATTCTTCTCACTCTACCTTCCTGTTGTGCTATCTGTTCGCCTTTGTAAGAGCGGTCATGAATTTGTTCCAAGTGTGGTCTATATATAGACCTCGTCTATACTTATGCTTTACTGGTCTAAGCTTAGACCAGTAACCTATTTAATTAGGGGTTGATAAGTAGTGGTGCAATGGAATATCATTTCCCGTCAACTGCCTATCGTATACTACTTGCTCTTTATGATGGAGACAAGCGGTTTAGGGAACTTGCGGAGATTTTCCCAAAAGCTACCGTTGCAAAAGTCTTGCCAGACCTTGAGAAATACAAATACGTTAACAGACATGTAACCAGTACTAGACCGCTTCAGGTAACATATAGCATAACAGAAAATGGAAGAAAGATTGTTGATGAGGGATTAGAAGAAGCGTTAGAAATAATCAGAAAGTCAATCAAACAAATGTATCTTGTCAACCAGTCTGAGGTGTTAAAGGTAATGAAAGGGCTGATTATTAGAGATGCCCCGAAAAAACCTAACTAGTAACTAGTCCAAGTATAGACAAGTAAAGAAGTCCAACAGGTCAACTATTGGACAATCCTTATATACTTGTGGTGTGATGAGCTGCCCACGCTGAACACAGAAGAATACATCCAACAAATGCAGAAAGAATCAGAACGCAGAATACAAGAAATGCTGAGTCAAATACAAAGTCTACCCTTTTCAGCTGCAAAGCTGTCAGGCGTAGCTGCTCAAACTCAGTTGTTTCAACCATTCGCTGCCATGTCAGCACTCAATTCTCCTGTACCAGACTTGCTAAACGCAGTCTCGGCTACTAGGCTAACGGGTGTTGATATGATTGGCGAAATACAACTACAAGCGCAGCAAATGCATACAGACCTGATGGAAAAAGTGAGGCGGGAGGCAACCAATCTCTTTTCCCCATCAGCAGTCCTTCCACAAACTTACGACTGGCTCAACTACTATCACCAATCTCGACGTAAGAAGAGAGAGGATTAGTGATTGAGCCAGTTATTATTTTTTGCTCTTACATGAACTATCAAACATCACGGATTCTTAAACACGGGATTACAACACTCAGGTATCACGGGAGGATTCAACATAACCGTTATTATTATTGTATTGAACGAAAAAGCGCTACTATCGAACACTTTACCGCAGCAGAGTAGACACACCTATGATCTATATAGGAATGAATTACCAAGGATAAAGCTGGTGCAGCAAAAAATACTTCTAAGCTGGTAATAAGGTGCCAAACTTTATATTTGTAGCAATATCTGGCTGATGACAAAGGTATAATGCAATGCCTAGACTTTAGTAGAAAAAATAAAATTATTATCATCACCCTCATCAACTAAACTATGTTATTGAGCCAGTCTACTTGGGTCGAGTGTGAGGCCGGAAGCTGGATTACAAGTATGTATTTCTCCACTTAGTTAAGACACTCTAAAACTAGTAGGAGAGCGTCCAGAAGACTCTACATTGTCAGTAGTAGAGAAATAGAAGCTGTATATTATATAGTCGTTTGAAAGAGAAAAAT
>CAYWRR010000210.1:0-4287 GCA_964460425.1 uncultured Nitrososphaera sp. | reverse complement strand
TGCAGGGATGAATTTCTCTGAGACTACCGACGCGTACAGCGATGGAGGAATCTTGAATGCGACAATTGTCATTGAAGAGAAGCAGGGATTGGTTGGAAACGAATCAGTCACAGCGCGAGTCTATAATGGCTCACTCTTGGGACCAACACTACACATCAAACCTGGCGAACGAATGGTGATGAACCTTGTCAATGAGCTCGATCAACCTACTAACATGCACTTTCATGGTGTTCATGTGTCACCATCAGGCGCCTCAGACAATGTCCTTCGTGAAGTGGGACCCGGACAAACTGCAAGGTACGTGCTCGATATTCCGATCGGTCATGCATTAGGAACTTACTGGTATCATGCGCACCTACACCCGCTTACTACAACTCAGGTGGGTGGTGGGATGTCTGGTACGATTGTGATCGAAGACCTGCGGGGGTTGCTACCTGAACCGTTACAGAATATCACTGAGCAGACGTTTGCCATGAAGGCCTTTCCATTGCCTTATCCGTTTCAGCCTGATCCAACTACGCCAGTATATTATACCATCAACGGTGAGATCAATCCTGATGTGAGTATTTCACCTGGCGAGACTCAACTCTGGCGACTAGAGAGTATTGATGCAGGAACGTTCTTCAAGATCGAATTACCTGGTCACACCTTCCATGTCATCGCTGAAGATGGTAACCCTGTCTGGGAGGTCTGGGATGCAGACCAGCTTGTGCTTCCCTCTGGTAAGAGATATGACGTGCTGGTTACCGGCGGCGAAAGTGGAACTTATCCTCTTAAAATGCTCCCGTACACGTTCGACCCTTGCTGCCCGCCAAACCCTGAGACAACCCTAGCAACGGTGAACGTGCAAGGTGATACTGGAGCTGCTACTTCTGCTCCGTTGCCATCGAGTTTAGTACCGATGGATGGTTCTGGCGGAATGATTGAATATGACCTAGCGGGTCTGGAGGTCGACCGTCAACGTGTGTTAAACTACTCGGATGCCGGAGACGGTGTAAACTACTTCATCGACGGCAAAGCGTTTTCTGCTGCTCGGGTCGACCAACGAGTGAACCTAGGAGACTTAGAGGAGTGGAGAATTGTAAATCTCGATGACGGTCAACATACGTTTCACATTCACATCAATGACTTCCAGGTAATGTCGGTGAATGGTCAACCATATGATGCCCGTGGCTGGGAGGATACAGTGATACTGCCACCTAATGGTGAAGTGGTAATCCGTATGCATTTCACAGATTTTGTTGGAAAATATGTTTATCACTGCCACATTCTTCGACATGAGGATGGTGGTATGATGGGTCTAGTAGAGGTGGTTGATCCCCTCACATCACCTAATTATGTATCAAAAAATTTAGCTGGGACTGCAAGCGTACCATAAATATCACTATATACAAACACGAACTCTCCCCCTCCATCTCAATAAACAAAGTTAGTTCTGATCATGATAGATCAATACTTCCTTACACTTATACTACACAAAGCTCCTTCTCATCGACAGAAGTAGCAGTCAAGTCCGTCTTCGGGTGAACGATTCATTGGGGTTATGATAAGATCAGTGGCGGGGAAGTTACCAATAAGGGCCGTGCATGAGAAAATCCGAGGAGGGGTGTGGCTACTCAGAGGAGTTGTGACGATTCCAAACAGGGTGAAGGCTAAGGAGATAAAGTGGCTTATTAAGCACTCTGGTCAAAGAAGGATTGGATAAGCGTATGCTAGACGATTCTAAATGTAATTGATAATTCATTGAACTTATTTGTCGTAGCATATAATAAAAATGAATTGTAATGCAAGACGCAGATTGGCGGGTATATAGAGAAAAAGGAGAAAAAGAACCGACCACAAGAGCTTGTCCTTACTCGAAACTATTATAGTGATATTACTGTTAGGAACAATGATAATACTAGCTAATACTGAGGTGCCGATAAATGGCAGGGGCTATTCGTCGACAAGATATGTCGATGACGACATAATCAAACTTTCAGTAGAACCCTTTAGACTGGGAAATAATATTCACTTTTCATTACTTAACTACAAATCTATAGCCAAGATTCAGTTATAGTACTATCCAAATAAAAATACAGAAATGCTAAATTACAGAAATGCGATAGTATGTTGACTTAAAGTGAAATCTCAAGCTAAACAATTTGAATCCTTGAAAATCTGGGAATCATTCAAAAATAGACTGCCATGGTATTTTGAAGTATCAACAAACCATATGCCTGCCAAGTACTTAATTGCAAAATGCATACCATGTAACCTTGATCTTTCGTCTGCAACCGAGGAAGAGCTGTGGACTGAGAATAGTTTGCTGACTAAGGCCTTTTTGGATATGTGGCAAAAAGTAAGAGCAAGGGAAATATCAACGCTTCCTCCTAGAGTAGTAGAAGATCCATCTCTTATGGACCTAAGCGTTGAGCTAGCCAACCGCATGTTGGCGCACTGCAACTTCTGCCGTTGGAACTGCAAAGTTGACCGTTCTAGAGGAACAAGACATGGAACATGCCAGCTTGAATCAACATCAAAGGTGAGCAACTACTTTCACCATCGCGGGGAGGAGCTTATCTTCAGGGGCACTAGTGGTTCTGGCACAATATTTTTTACAAGCTGCAATATGAGGTGCTCATTCTGTCAGAATGGCGACATAAGCACAGATAAGGATAATGGGATTCCAATAACTCCAAGTACATTAGCCCTTATGGCCTGGCAGCTTAGGATGGAAGGATGCCACAATGTGAACTGGGTAGGTGGGGAACCAACAATACATCTACACACAATTGTAGAAGCAATAAACCTTCTTGATTCTTTTACGAAACCTGACCCCAGTCAGCTGGAATACGTACAATCTGTCAAGTCTGATGGCAGTTATTTTGATTCCTGGCACATAAATTCAGACCATGCCTTCTACCAGGGTCAGTTTAATTGCCCACAGCTGTGGAATTCAAACTTTTTCATGAGTCAAGAAGCGATGGACATCCTTCGCGATATCATAGATGTCTGGCTACCTGACTTTAAATTTGGCCCGGGCAATTGTGCACTTGACATATCAAGAACCCCTTGGTACTGGGAGACTATAACTAGCAACATCAAGCTTGTGCATGATTGGGGGGAGAATATGGTAATCCGACATCTTATAATGCCAAACCATGTAGAGTGCTGTACAAAGCCTGTGCTAGAGTGGATTGCAAAGAATATGCCAGAAGTACCAGTTAATATCATGGATCAGTATCATCCTGACAACCTTTGCAATCCAGAGTCCTTAAAATATCGTGAGCGCTACGGTGATATCTCGCGAGTTTGTACTCCGGAAGAAATAACCAGATCATACAAGTACGCAAAGGAGCTAGGTCTTAATTTTGAGCCGCTATCATATGAAAAATCTATTTATGGACTGAAGGTCTAGTCAGACGACCATATACATACATACACACATAGACACATCTAAACCATTTTTTTGCTCAATCATAGCCAATCATAGCTTATCTTCACCATCAGACCAAACTTGACAAGATAGTAAAGATTTCAATCGATAAGTAACTGGGGCTTCTTATACCTTGCCATAGGCTATTGAGCCTAATGTTAGATCTTGTTCATATTAAACTAGTATGAGCTGAGTCATCCAGGACTGTTGTTGATAAAAGATGTAGGGCCTAGAGGGATTTGAGGGGAAAACTACCATAGTTTAGGCGCTACCTCCTATCATTCTTCAAAAAAAAGAATAATTATCTTGCAGGGTAGTAATTTTGAGTCTCGCCATGAAACCAAGACATAGTGGAACGACAGAGATTTGATATTATCAAAGTGTAGGCTTGACGTGGCTGTGCTTCATGTTTAACTTCAGAACTGATGTTAAGGCAGGAAATAAAACTTTGGCAATCAGAATATAATACATTGATGATACACCTCTTCTAAGAAGAAGATTGGGTAAAAGAAGAAGAAGCAAATCCATTAAAGGTTTATTATACTCAAGCTTGCTTGGGCACTATAAAAATGCATAAAAATAATGTGTGAGTATAACAGCGAATGGTTTCTATCGAAGAGACTGTATCGCTTATACAAAGAAATGATATTATTTTTGCCTTGATAGTAATTGTGGGCACTGCAATAGCACTTAAAGTGTCAGATTTAATATTGAATAATATATTCAAGCTTACAAAGCGCACAAAAACTGATCTTGATGATTTGATAATAAGATCAATCAGGATTCCTATATTCGTTGCCTTGATCATCTTAGGTGTCAGGATAGGTCTAACCCGAATTGCGTTTTTAGAACCATACTCAGATCTGCTT
>CAYWRR010000209.1:0-4287 GCA_964460425.1 uncultured Nitrososphaera sp. | reverse complement strand
CAAAGTGCATCCAAGGTCTTTGACAGTCAAAGGGCGTATCTTAAGTTAACAGAGCCATAATTGCAATGAGGGATGAACGTGTTTATTCCGCCGCCTTTGCCTCCATCGCTCTGATCTAGCACATTTCAGGAAATGATAGGTGGAGTCTAAAGAACCCTGGCGACCATGTTACAATATCATATACTGACAATAGTTCATAGAAGATTGTTTTGTCGAAAGCAGCAAAATAGTTCATTTCTAGAAAGTCCTCGACTTTCTGTTCACCATATATATAACCTGTGTTGAAAAAAACGATTTCATAACACTCCTCCGCTAGCTTCAGAAGGTAACCTAGGCTTGCCAAACTGTTCTGCTACGCGCTTTTAGCAATCGAGTTCTTGTGCAGACAAGGGCCTAATCTTTTTCATAGCCTCTTCAATTTGTCGCAAATGCACCTTTAGCTCATGACCATGCTCTTCCGCTTCCTTTGAGGTCGAATACTTCGCTATGTGAGCCCGCATTGCAAGGATAAGTGCCCCCCTGTACGAATGATGCAATATCCGCACCGGTATATCTGTCTGTGCGGCCAGCCAGTACTTCTATGTCTACATTGTCTGCAAGTGGAACTTTGCCAATAGGGATTTTAATTATCTTGAGCCTTGAATTGCGATCTGGGGGCTGGATATACAGCATCCTGTCAAACCTGCCTGCCCTAAGAAGTGCAGGGTCTACAATGTCGGGCCTGTTCGTAGCTGCGATTACTACTACATTTCTTAGCACTTCAAGGCCATCAAGTTCTGTAAGCAGCTGGCTGATGACTCGTTCTGTTACGTGGGAATCTCCAAGGCCACTTCCCCTGACTGGGGCTATAGCGTCGACCTCGTCGAAGAAAACGATACAGGGTGCAGCCTGTCTTGCTTTTCTGAAAGCCTCTCTGATGCCCTTTTCCGATTCGCCAACCCATTTCGATAGTAGCTCAGGTCCCTTAATGCTGATGAAATTGGCTAGGCTCTCATTTGCTACGGCCTTGGCTAGCAGAGTCTTACCAGTACCAGGCGCTCCATGGAGAAGCACTCCTTTTGGAGCTTCTACTCCAAGCCTCTTGAATAGCTCGGGATGCCTTAAAGGCAGGTCAATCATCTCCCTGACCTTTTGAACCTCCTGCTTGAGGCCTCTTACATCTTCATATGTGACGGCTGGCATAGCTTCTTTTAGTGCAGTTGGTCCTTCCGACAAAGAAATCTCTGTATTTTTAGTGATCAGTACTGCACCTGCAGCAGGATTTGTAGAGATTACTACAAGGTCTATACGACGGCCCATTATTGACAATCGTATAACATCTCCTTTGGTCACAAGCTGATCTTCAAGAACCCCTGCCAAGTAAACTTCAGCGCCCATTATTCGTAATGGCTCTGTCGGGGCAAGAACTATACTTTTTGACTCCCTCACGTCAATCCGGTCATTGATGCCTACATCTAATTTGCTTGGGGTATACCCATCTATCCTTATCAGACCTTTGCCGTAATCTTGACTATATGCAGGCCAATTTAATATAGTGGTCTTGTTCTTCTTCTTTTTTCAGGAGTGGTTTCAATTGCATCCCCTGTTGACAATCTAAGCTCCTTGGCAACTTTTGGATCTATTCGTGCTATCCTTCTTCCAACATTGGTTGTATATGCCTATGCTATCATCAGACTGCCTTTGACATCACGCTTACCAGCGTCTTCGCTAATAGTACTGGGCAAAGTCTTACTCTTCGAATCTGTGTAAACACGATTATTAATAATTGTTCAGAATGCAGTCATTGCATAGTACTCTCTTCAGTTAAATACAATCCAGTCCAGAGGATAGAAAAGAGGGCTAATAAGATCGTGAAGTTGAGTAGTAGTAATAGAGGGTTCATTTGGAATTCACCAAAATCTTGTTATGCCATTGATCGGTGCGGCAGCAGCGGCAGCGACATGACGCTGCAGAAGACGGAACTGATTGGAAAAGAAATTGACAGAATGTGCGGGGATTTTTTATAGAAGAACAGGCAAGCCTATCAAACGCCCAGAGGATTGGTAGGAAACATGAAAGATCAGAGGGTGGCAGGGTAAATGAAATAGGACCTATAGTATATGGATATAGTAGACGACGATAGGTTCAGATGGAGGACCTAGGATAATTGCATAGTCTCACATATTTTCCTGCGCATGCCACAAATGTTCATAGGCATCTGAACATTTATCCATATCATATTAGAAGAAGAGACTTGAACGTCTCTGTCATAAGTCTTTGTAGATCACGTTGGGTTATTATACCAACATATTTGGTGTTGGTTTCTTTAACCAAGAGTCTTCTTACCTTCCGCTTGATCATTATGTCAGCAGCTTCGCCAAGCGTGGCATCAGAACCTATCGAAATTAATGGCTTGCTCATTATCTTGCCTACTTTAGTGTCGAGATTTACCTTGCCATAGCCTATTGACTTCATTATATCGCGCTCTGTAACAATTCCTGCAGGCTGGCCATCCTCAGTGATAACAACCGAGCCAAGATTATTCCGAACCATGGTCTTTACAGCCGATCTTATGCTGCGCTCTACTTCTGCTGAAATGATATGCTTGCTCATAGCCGCTCTAACTCGTACCGAGGGATTTAGTGTCATGGCAATGAAGGTTACTTGGGGAGTATTAATGATGATGAACGCATTGCCATTCTGTGCATTGCAAATCCAGAATTATAGGAGGATAATGTTGTGTCCTTCCCCCTGATCTCTGAAAGGGCCTTGTCTAGAAATTGGGAAAATATGACTGAGATTCTTTTTCAATTCGACGACCTTTAGGTTCTTTTTATCATAGGTTCAATTCATGCAGTATATATCATATTCTCAACCTAGTCTGCACTACGCATACACATTAGGGAGAAAAGATGCAGGGCGTCGGCAAATTGATCGTTGGCAGTACTCTGTCACTGCAGGCCAGTTCACACAATTGTTGCTAACCTTCGAATGAGATTGTGTAGTTTGACATTTTTTGTATTTACATTCTTGTCTCCAAATTCTATTTGACAAGGAATAGGAAGAGGAAAAAGAGAATGCAGTAGCTTGCATTGCACAAGTTGAGTACTATTTTCTAAGTCCTTTCATTACAACATCCCAAGGAGTTACAATCCGATTATTGTGCAACAGCAGGCATGGCATATTAATATCTGATAGTAACTCTGCTGCTTTGCAAGTTGGTATGCTTTGTTTGACATAATTTGGTGCTGCCATATCAAGAAGATCCACACTGACAGCATCAAGTCCCATTGGACCTGCCATTACACCCCTCCCTTCATAGCTTAGAAGAAATTCCAATATTTTCCGGTCGTTTATTATGCCAATGTCTTCATTGTTTTCATTTCTCACAGCCAAGTTTCTAATGCTTTTTTCAAGCATCAATTCCAGAGCCTTTCCAATACTCGTGTTGTACTTGACATAGACTAAACGTGAAGAGACCTCTCCAACAGGCGTAACAAGCTTCTCGGTCAAAACCCGAAGGACGTCTCGTATAGAAAGGGAGGTTGCAACTCTACCCTCGATTGTTATCGGCACAAATGCAAACCCAGTGTTACTAAAAATTTCAAGCGCTAAGCTCAAAGGCTCACTTGCTTCCACTACAGATGGTGAATGGCTCATGATCTGAGACGCGGCTGACTGGAGCCATCCGTCCTGATGCTGCAAGACGTACTGTATGATGTGCCTGCCGCCTATCCTGCCTACTGGTTTCTGGCCGTCAAGCACCACAAGCCCATCGACATAAATCTGCGGCCCGATGGCTAGAAATGTCGCTACCTGCAATAGAGAATCTGTAGCGCTAACGCTCAAAACTGGCCGCTTGAAAATGTGAGGCACTATGTCGCTTATTGGCCTTTCCACTTCTGTAAGTTGCATGCTATCTATAACCTCAAATTGTAGCAGATGCGTAGCCTAGAAGCCTAAGTAGCCTCTTCACTGTTCGCTGATCCATTCCCAATTCTTCAGATATATCCTTTATTGAGATACCAGCCTCATACATTCTCGATAGCCGTTTTAGTAACTGTGCTTCAATTCCTGTGATCCTCTCTATCTCACCTGTCATATGCTCACTACGATGAAGTGATGGATAAGTATTAAGAATATTGTGCATTGCACTGCATTCATGTTATTGATGTAGAAATTGAACATTCTTCGGTCGTAGCTGCCATAATTTGCAAGGAAAGATTTGGTGTCGTATATATCTATCTCTAACGGAACTCATCTGGAAACCCTCTTCATCAATATCATGATGCATCCTAACTGCAGGAA
>CAYWRR010000208.1:0-4323 GCA_964460425.1 uncultured Nitrososphaera sp. | reverse complement strand
AGCATAAGCATTGCCATAGTTGGTAAGTACACTATCCACAAGATCTGCAAATGCTAATGCTGGATGGTTGCTCTATTTCTATTCTCTTTATCATCTTCTGCTTCACGCTCACCACCAAATATGCTTCTTAAAACCACCATACCTTTCCCTAAGAAATTTGATGGGTCTTCTCCCTGTTATTGTTCTGTTCTTGTGGATAAAGCTTCATCTAAAGTCGCATTAGTATCAGCCACAATCTGATCTACCATTTCAAGTTGATCTTCTGAAAGTGATGATATCTTCTGTAGATTGCATAGTGCTGTCGTGAGATCATCGGCAATCCTCAGATTTTCCTCTGAAATTTCTACTATTATACTTGGAGTCAAAAGGGCAGCTGCCTTGTTGGCATGTTTCTGAGCTAGTAGGAGGTCATCGTTAGCAAGATTTGTCTTAACGAGCTCTGATTCAACCTGTAATTGGTCTGCAAATGCTAAAAATGAAGCAGTTTCATCCCTTCCGAATCTGGTTAAGAAAACTAGTAATAGGATCAAAAAATATCACGCTCAAGATTATGCATATAAAGAGCAACTGGGTATAGGTTCCGTGGCATCCTCAAAATCTGTATCCAACCCTATTTTAGTCCCTCGTATTATGGAAGTTGCTTTAATCGGATAACGTTTCTACGGCGGAATGACAATATTTATTAATAGTATAACGAGAACACTGTCATGCAGGAAAAAAAGCTGTTTGCTAGATTCTTTTCTGCATTCGTAGTCTCTGTGATGATTTCTGTCACCGTCGGGGCTACAACAGTGATGCTGGCCTCAGCACAACAATCAACCAATGCTACTGGCACTACTGAATCATTGGAAGGAGAAACTGAAGATATTCCAGTCAGAGACTCTACTGCGGCTTTATTAGCAGGCCAAACAATTCCGGGGGGAAGCTTTATTCATCTGTATGATAGTACTCCAGACGCCATCGCCACTGGGCACATAGCTGCAAAGATTCCATGTGATGAAAATTCAAATGCAACATTAGCTATACTGACTGGATCTGCACCCAATTTGGCACCCACTGAGCTAGACCTAGTTTCAGAGCTATCAACTCCAGGCGAACTCTGCTTGTATCATGGTGATCTAGCTTCTGAACAAGGTGGAAATATGACTACTGATATAGCTATTCAGAATCCCGGAGAAGATGATGTGGAACTTCCTGAGACAAGTACGGTAGTTATAGGTATCAATAAAGTATTGCCTGGTGCTTCTGAGGAACATGAGATGGAAGGTGCAGCAGCTACAGGAAACTCAACACAGTAAAATATGTAACAAATCAAAGATGGATAAGCGGGATTCAGGACTATAATTCCGCACTACATATTCTTTTTTATTACATTCTAACTAATACTAAGTACAGCCAGCGAACCTACGCATGCGTTTTTTGATTTGTTTGTAAGCAAAAGCTCCTACAAAAAAGGTATTTGTTACGCCAGACTGTCACGGTACTCCAGAGCAGCTATAACATGGTGATATCCATAAGGATAGGCACCCAGTAGAGGATATTTAACTACTCATGCATTGCATATTGCAACTATATCGAGAATATCAGTTGAGGGTGACACTCTTGTAGATTTACGGTACGGAAAAGAAGTATATTTTTAACCTAATCTTTTATTATTGTCCTCGTTTGCTTCGAGGACATTAAAAACACCTAAAACGTTAATTTTATTACCCTTCTCAATAATTTTTTGCTGTATCATGACACATAATAGGTCAATTATCGTGACTGGGGCATCAAGTGGTATTGGCCAAGCAATTTCTATGAAACTAGTAGTGCTAGGGTATCAGGTCTTTGGACTGGCTAGAAGTTATGACAAGCTTGTCAATCTATTTTCTTTTCCGGACTCAGATAAGCTATCAAAAGAGGTTAAAGATCGCTTTATTCCTATCGAATGTGACATCACCCAACCAGAGACATTTGACAGTATCATAAATACAGTAGTCTCAAAAGCAACCGGAAACAAGGTTTACGGCCTTGTAAATAATGCCGGCTATGTAGAACCAGGTGCAATTGAAGATCTCGCTATGAAAAATTTGAGGAGCCAGTTTGAAACAAATTTCTTTGGCCTCGTGGAGCTGACAAAAAAAATACTGCCATTAATGATACCACAACAAAAGGAAGAACTGGCTGAAGCTGAAGGAAGAATCGTGAATCTGAGCTCGATATCAGGATTGATATCTCTTCCTTTGATGGGAGCCTATTCAGCGACAAAGCATGCATTGGAAGCAGTATCTGATGCTCTGAGGATGGAGTTGTGGAACACCAGTATCAAAGTCATAACTGTAAATCCAGGAATTATTGAAACTAACATATATGATACTCTACAAACTAAAACACAGGATTTAATCAGCAGTAATAAACACTCAAGGTTTCTCCGAGCTTATCACGAATATTTTATTAAAAAGAAATATTCTGGTTTAAATTCAAATGTGGTTGCTGAGGTTGTCTGCGATGCCATATCATCACTAAGTCCAAAGCAAAAATATCTAATTGGCTCTAACAAAGAAAAGCTAGCAGTCAAATTAAGGCCATTCATTCCCGACAATTTATTCTACTCTTTCATCGCTAAACGATTAGACTTGACCTAATCTTTAGCGATGCTACTTGCTACTACAACTTCAGTGACTCTTGTTTTCTTATTTTCTAATAAACTAATGAATACTAATGGGGATTGCTACTATTCTTCAGCTTCATCTTCATCATCATTTTCTTCTTCTGAACCATCTTCTTCCAAACCTGTAACAGGTTCAAGCTGGTTATCATTATCACTACCATCTTCTGAACTAGCCAGTTCTGGTGGTATTCCTGTTACATTTACACTAATATATTTGACGTAGTCTCTACCAATGGGATCTAATATTAGGTGTTCTTCATAAGCAGCATCACAAGAAGCTTTGGCAGTTATCTTGTTTAGCCCAGGTTCTATATCAGAATATTGGGGAGTGATAGTAAAAGACCATTCTGAATAATCGCCCGGTGCCTTTGGGGTTGCCTCTTGATACGGGCGCTCATCGTCTAATATAACCGAGACATTGCAATCGGTTTGAGCATTATCGTTTGTGGTTCCTGATACCTCAAGTGGAGAACCTACAGGAACTCCTTCTCCTTGAGGGGGCGAATTAATGAATATAAAAGCACTTGCCGATTGCAGCGATGCATTAATAATGAGAAGCGACGATACAACAATGGCAGGTACAATCCGTCTTATTGTTTGCGAATCCATTGCTCATTACAAATGAAGTTCAGCTATTTTAATTAATCTAAACTGTTCACTAAGTTATACTTATACCTATTCATACAAGAGATTTCATTATTCGTTATTCTAATTTCTGAATCAATAGCCAGCCTAGATTAGTAATAGGAGAAATTTAGATCCAGGTCCAGAAAAACAAGAAATAATTTTAGTCCTTAGCTTAGGAATGATCTACAAAGTCTGATGCACTTTAATCTGTTGCAACTGACATATGCACTATCTTTTCATCACATCGTCAATTGAAATTGTGGACCAGACCAGCTAGAACCCGTCCTAACTTGAGGGAACTATTCTAAATATTTTGTTTTGCCCCAGTGAGACAACATACAGGTAACCATCAGGTCCTACTTCCAAATCGCTAATTCCAGCAAACCCCTCCCCAAACACTATCTGTCCTTCACCTGTTTCTCTTGTCTCAGCTATCTTATCTTCCAGTTCTCCTGTGAGTACGAGCTGAGTTCTATCTTCATTTAGGTCAAAATGGTATATATTGCCAGTGACTATACTACCAACAAATATATCATTTTCGTATTCTGCTCCCAGTTTGTCAGAATGAAGAAATATAAGCGCGGTTGGACCTAGGGTTCGCCGCCATTCAAATTCAGGATCACTATACGTTCCTTTCCCATCGAAATCAACCAAATCGTCTTGATCACTAGTGGAAGAAGATGCAGACATTCCTTGTACTTGAACCCACCCACTGTTGAATCCCGGCTCAACCAAGTTAATTTCATCACTTTCACCAGGTCCATTTTCAGTGTCCCACAATTTGCCAGATATTGGATCAAAGTTGATTCCAAAGCTATTTCTTATGCCATAAGCATAGTACATATTGAGAGGAGACTCGTCTCCTATAATACCGTCATCAGGTACAGGCTCGCCGTCCAAAGTAAGCCTGAGAATTCCACTTCTTCCATCAGGCTCCGCCCCATCAGGATAGTTCTGAGTTTCAGTCTCAAAAATTTCTTCTTTATGGGATCCATCCACATCTCCTACCGGAACATAGAGATTATTGTCGGGCCCAATCATAA
>CAYWRR010000207.1:0-4408 GCA_964460425.1 uncultured Nitrososphaera sp. | reverse complement strand
ATTATGAAGGTGGCCGTGCTGGGATATTCATTATTCCTGATGACAATAGTAACCTTTCAGATGCAGTAAAGTTTATTCCTTTGGGAAGTACTGGACCAGACCAGATTTTAGTAGATGATCAGATGAATAGAATCTATGCTTTACTAGAATATGACGATTTCATAGCAATCATAAATGGTTCAACTGATGAGATAAATGAAAACAAAATACTGCAAAATCCTAGAGCAATGTCGATCAATCCTTCTACGGGATTACTTTATGTGGCTAGTGGAGATAGCTTCTGGTTCAACGTTATAGATATGAATACAAATAAAGTGATTGCAGCTAATACACAGATATCCTATCCTATAGCGTCTGTTGTAAATAACATAACAGGCAAGGTCTACGTGGCTGAATGCCTTGAGTGCGACGATTTTGATTTTACAAATGGAACTTCAATCTATGAATTGGATAGTGATGGTTCAACTATTGATTGGAAAACATATGAAAATATTAGCTTTGAAGAAAATGGGATGGCGATCAATCCATATACAAGTAAGTTATATGCATTAGGAACTGATAGGCAATCTGAAATATCAAATCTGTATGTTATGGATATATCTTCATAGTAATTAATAAGTTGTACTCATACCAACCAAGTATGACTTAAACCAGTTATTAGATTCATCACCTGCTATCTCCTCAACAGCTTGAAAGCATGATTTCCAAGTCCTGTTCTAAAGTAGTATGTAATCCATAGCATTGCAAGTGGCTCGAGTAATCTAGAACCATCTATTCCTCCTATATCAATTGTTTCCCAGCCAAACGGTACGAGAATCCTATCTGTTACCATCTTCTTAGATTTTTCATCATTACCACAAATGAACATGGTCGGTGGCCCTCCAGGAAAATCTGGGTGAACCATATGAGGATTTCCCACAATATTGAATGCTTTGACAACCTTTGCATCTGGAAGCAAACGTTGAATATATTCGCCAGCTGAATCAGTATGACCTATAGCCATGGCCGGTGGAATACCTTTAGAAAAGTCAAGTGGATTGGTCGTATCGATGATAACTTTTCCACTAAAATTCTTCTCATCAGCCATCTTTATTGCGTTTTGAGTTCCTGCCCATAATATGGCAAGTACTATCATCTCTCCAAAAGATGCTGCTTCAGCAAATGTTCCCGATGATGCTTGTTCCTTCTTAGATGCATGCTTGTCCAGCCAGTCTGCTACCTCTTTTTTGTGTGGATCGCGGCTGCCAATCTTCACGTGATATCCAAGTTCGATGAATCCATCAGCTAATCTACGTCCTACCTCTCCAGATCCTATTATCCCAATATTCATAGATAGAATCATATACAAACAGCATAACATCATTATATAACGCTTATCAGGTTGGACCTTACCTGAAAAGCAAAGGTCCATCTGCAATTGTTCAATGGTTCATTTGCCTAGTTCTCGTATGTCTGGTTTAACCTTAGAAGAGCCCCTTATCTTTTACATCTTTAACTAACATCTTAACATGATTAAGACATTCTTCCAAAAACGAAATCAAGTCTGGGCTACTCATGTTTAAATCAAATGATGTAGTTAGCGAATGATTCCTTAATTCTAGAATCGACCAGTACCATTTACCATACTGTCTTGCTTCATCTAATCCTACTAGTAAATCAATTTTGTTAGTCTTAGCATATAGTTCACTTATTACCCTATCAATTGATATTTGATCTAGTGGTATTCCTAGACCTAGCTTATTGTTTGTTTGGACCAAAAGACAATCTATAATACCTATCATTTGTGAAATCAAACAATCAATTTCTATCTCTAAATTAATACGTGTACGATTAAGCTCCTGCTTTTTAGCCTCAGAGACTTCATCCGTTAATCTTATTTGTCTAAGATTCGCCAAATGTTTTTCACAGGCATATAACTTTAATGCTACTCTATCATTCATAAACGATGTATTATATAGATTGGGCATAGGAGTCATTTTTGATTAAGGTTAGGATAGTATCAGCATTTTAGTATTTTCAGTCAGTTACTCACTTTCCACACGTTTATCTCAATGGACCAACTAAACCGTGTGATGCATGTAATGTCTCAGCAAAAAAGACCGACTCTGGGAATGGATAACTATGCATACGTATTAGCCCAAAAGGTGAAGGGAACGTGCAGATGCAGCAACAGATCCGGTTAGGATGTTCGATAAACGTAAGTTTGGGGCTGCGGTAGAAGGAGGAGCTGTCGTAGGTCTGGGCTTTGGAGTGCTACTGTTAATCCCGTTTTTGACGATCCGAATTCAAGCCTTTCGTTTTCGTCGCAAGGCTATGACGATGCAGGAAGCCTACTGAAATACTCAAGGCAGACTCTAACTTGACATGCTCCACATATGATCAGAACAGCAGTTGTATAATTATTAAGGATAATTATTATAGTTAGGAATCTCGGCCTAAAACGCTATCCATTAACATTCTACCAAACTCCTCATCAGATGTATTCTTTCTCTTCTCCATCATCTTCATCGCATCATCTCCAACAAGATATCTTGCTTTGGGATCTGGGGATGTAACTGCCTCTAGAATTGTCTTTGCCACTTCAATAGGCGACGAACCTTTTTCGAATCTTGGTTTAAATGCAGAGACTCTCTTCTGGATCAACTCTGTATATGGTGAATAATCATTGTTGCTATAATTTTTTGGCGTAATTACATTCTTACCCATTTTCATGTTGTTTAAAAAATTGGTCTTTATTACTCCAGGTTCTATGAGTATAACATCTATTCCAAAGTTTTGAACTTCGTACCTCAAAGATTCTGAAAGTCCCTCCAACGCATATTTGGAACTAACATAAGCTGTGGACAAAGGAAATCCAATTATGCCAGCGAGTGAGCTAATATTTATTATCCTTCCATACCTCTGCTTTCTCATCTTGGGTAATATACTTTGGATGAGTCTTATTATCCCAAAGAAATTAGTTTCAAACTCCTCCTTAATCTCATCTAAACGAAGCTGCTCCAGTGGTCCTAATAGTGAGTATCCCGCATTATTAACGAGGATATCAATTCTACCTTTTTCGGTAATTATCTTTCCTATAGCCTCTAGGATTGATCTTTCGTTAGTTACATCTAAGCGCAGCGTTTCCAATGGGAGATTATCTTTTCTTGCGAAGGCAAGGATATTCTCTGATTTATTTTGATTTCGCATAGTAGCATACGTATGAATCCCATTTCGAGCAAGTAGAAGGGAAGTTTCAAATCCTATCCCAGATGAACTCCCAGTTACTACCGCAACTTGTTGTTCTTTGCTTTTCATACTGCTATAATCATGTACCATTTGTATCCAATATTTCTTTTATGTATGTCCATTGTTTAAAAATTAATCTCATCATTCACATGTTTGTGGAGGGAGATTTACAATAGGGACAAAAGAGGCTCAGAAGAGAAAATGAGTATAGCTATTAATGGAGCTGCAGCTCTACTACACTACTCCTCAAATGAGCTGATATACCTGATAATGCTAGAGTACTCCTCACGTGACCTGATGACCTGATATACCTGATTTTTCTAAAAAAGTCCTAAAGTTACTATCTTAATGAGCGTGTGGCGGAGGTGCACTACCTTTAGCTAATGCTTCATTGAACATACCTGATGCTCTTTCATGATATTCTAGATTAGCTTGGTCTACTTTGATCGCTTGGGGTGGACAAACAGATACACAAGCCATACACCAAATACAGTCATGCTCCCTTATAGGGTCTGATTTATCAGTGTAATCTTTTCGTCCATCTCTATCATGATCTTCACCAGTCCCTGAACTGGTAGCATTAGCTAATTCAATGGCTGGTACATCATCTTCTGTTCTATACCACTGAAATACTTGTACTGGACAGGCTTCAACACAGGCTCCGTCTGCATAGCATGAGTCCCAGTCAACCGCAACCATTGTACCGTGAACTCCTAAAGGAACATACTCTTCTCCTCTTGCAGAGTACGCTTCTTGAACCTCTGGTTTGGTGGAAGTTTCGGCATCTGATCTGCCGGGTCCCCATACGAAGTGGTAGTGTTCACCGTCTGCATGTTTATGTTTGCCTGTTGCTTGGTGGTTTTTTGGAAAGTCAGGATCTATTGGCATATATATTCTGTATATTTCTTCTATTTAGAAATAAGTATTACGTTTATACTGCAAAAATGTGCAATCGCTTCGATATTTAGTTATAAAAGCTTATGGCCTTTTGTTGTTGAGCTGCTAGGTTATTATTAAAAAAAATATACTTAGGCTATCATAAAGGAAAGTCAAATGAGCTCTTTTCCAATTCTAATATGGGAATGTATAATGATTTGGAGTCATTGCCTATTTTATCTACAAAACCATATTCTCCAGTTAGTCTCTTAAGCTCAATCCATTTCTTGGGTGGCTCTTTATC
>CAYWRR010000206.1:0-4453 GCA_964460425.1 uncultured Nitrososphaera sp. | reverse complement strand
GCTATCTAATTATTTGACTGAAAGTTTAAAGTTATTTTTATATTACCATTATAGGTAGAATCCTTCTAAAAGAACTAATAATGGAGCGGGCCCGTTGGGCTGTGAAGTGATATCGCTTCAAAAAGGGGATTCTCTGGTCGTCTTTTGAATGCAACAGGAAGCTAAAAAGGTTTTTCTGCAACATAGGACCAGAGGGATTCGATAAAACCTTCACAATAGAGTTAGCAGTAAGCCCGTCAGCATGATATAGGTCATTAGTTCTCTCATGGAGGAATCATCGTACAACAAGAAAGGAGAATCCTGAAATCATAGAGCCTAAAACAATGATAAGAATGTTATAACCTTAGTTATCTATTACAATCTGTGAATGGAAGAAGAGAAGACCTCGCTGCAAAGGAAAGTCATGACCATCTTCCATCCTACTTGCAATCTACTACTACCACTACTAGTGTCGCTGTTACGCTAAAGTTGGAAAATGTCAAGAAAGTTTTTGATTCCTGCTCGACTTCAGCCAAAAAAATGGTAGTCGTAGCCCTCGACGGTGTCAGCTTTGAAGTAAAGAGAGGAGAGTTTGTCTCAATAGTTGGCCCATCAGGAAGCGGCAAATCCACCCTCTTGAACATCATAGGGGCACTTGATAGGCCAACTTCTGGAAAAGTGTTCATAAATGGACAGGATATCTTCTTGCTAGATGATGCAAGGCTTTCTGTTGTCAGAAGCAGGCTGATTGGATTCATCTTCCAATCATACAATCTTGTCAACAGAATGTCTGTTCAAGAAAATGTCGAGTTTCCAGCAATCTTCTCAGAAAGACCCTCCTTTGATAGCGGCGTCCCGGCATTGGAATTGCTCGAAATTCTGGGAATAAAGGACAAGGCAAAGCAAAAACCCGTAGACTTGAGTGGAGGAGAGCAGCAGAGGGTGGCTATCGCAAGAGCACTGATAAACGACCCAGCTTTAATATTGGCAGATGAGCCCACCGGAAACCTCGACACCAAAACTGGAAGGGAGGTGTTTGATCTGCTCAAGATGTTAGCTGACCGGTTTGGCACTACAGTTGTGATGGTCACACACAACCTTGAGCTGGCCGGCATGACCACCAGGTCGATCTATATCAGGGACGGAAGAATAGAGAAGGAAACATTACACAAAGCTACATCAGAAACAGAAGCAGCGTTTACTGCTTATGATGCTAACAAGGATATCACTTCCCAAGAGAAAGCAAGATAAAAATTATGAAAGTTACCAAAACGTTCAGAATTTCTTTCAAGGCACTTGGAGATAGAAAAGTCAGGACTTCCCTGACAATCTTGATGGTGATAGTAGGCAGTAGCCTAATGGTAACACTCAACGGCATAGTGGCAGGACTTGGCCAGTTTGCAACAGATGTTTTCAATAGGCTTGCTCCAAATATACTGTTTATTACAAGCATTCCTACGGACGGCGGCTCTAGACAAGTAGGTGATGTCGACGATGATGATAATAATGGTGGTCCCCCTTCATTCTTTGGTCAGGGCCTAATACCGGTTCCTGCTATAATCCTTGACCAAGCTGTAGTGGGCAGGCTCGAGTCGCTCCCCCATGTTAGCGCCATCATCCCATCATATCAGGGAAGAATCACGATTGCTGGAGAGAACAGATCTCAGAGCGCAAGCGTGCTATCGGTGCAGCCTGAAAACCTCGGGATCATTGCCCCTGCTTTGGAATTTACTGAAGGATCGACTATAAATCCAGAAGATAAATCGGCAATATATATTCCGTCTTTGATTGCCAATAACCTATGGGAGGAACTGCCAGAAGCAGCAGCTGACAACGAAAGGTCCGCAGAAGCAATTATAGGCCAGCAAGTAAACGTTACCTACACGTACATCGATCTGGCCACTGCATCGCGGCAGTCCCAGTCAGAGGCATTCACGGTGGCTGGCATAATGAAGCCGGTGGGAAACCCGACGATCGACAGGGCAGTAGTATTTAATCTTGATGCAGGGAACAGTCTCCAAAAATCCGGCAGGTACGATTCACTCTTTGTAGCAGCAGAAAGCACGGACCATGTCACACAGGTTGAAAAAGAGATACGAGACCTATACGGATCCGACATAGGGATAACAACTTCAGAGGCAATACTTCAATCAATCAGCGAGTTTACTGCCGGCTTTGGCAGCGTCATTTCAAGCATTGCGCTAGTAGCCCTCCTAGTTGGCTCTGTGGGAATAGTTACCACCATGTATACATCTGTCACTGAGAGAACCCGGGAGATAGGTGTCATGAAGGCCGTTGGTGCAAGAGATAGAAATGTGCTTGCCCTTTTTCTTGCAGAGGCAGCCGTAATTGGAATTTTTGGCGCAAGCATAGGACTTGTAGTAGGTGTGCTTGGAGGTTATGGTGTTTTGTCTCTTTTTGCTTCAAACCTTCTTCCATCAGCTGAAGTGACGCCACATTATCCTTTAAGCGATCTTGTCACAGTCTGGGCAATATCATTAGGATTGAGCGTTGCGGCGGGCCTTTACCCAGCCTGGAAAGCATCCAAGCTGTCGCCAATAATTGCGCTAAGACGAGACTAGCAAAGAGCGACCCTATGAATGAGACTATGGCAACTGTTCAAAAGATATCTATTTTTCCGTCCAATGGATTGTATATTACAACTATGATATTAGAATTCATATGATTAGCGGGCCCGTCGGGATTTAGATAAAAATTAATTTGAATCTAGAGACCCTGACTACTTACTAAACCTAGTTCTCAGACATGACCCCTTACAAAGAGGCTTATTGTTAGATGCTTCCCTTCTCCTTAGTCCGTTTCCTCAGAACAATAAATAGAGCTTTTGGCAATATGTCCAATGTTCCTTGATATACTGTCTCCTTGAATGATTCTATATAAAATTTATCTCCAAATATTAAATTGATCTCGTCAATTGAAAATCTGTATGGTCCACTCCTGGAAGGTTCTTTTGTGCTAAATGTTTTTAGGAATAGTAATCCTTCCTCTCTTAGGATCCGACTTACCTGGTTAACGTATCTCTGCCTAGATGAATGCTCTAATACATGAAAGCATCCACGGTCGAATATGTAGTTAAAAGAATTTTCTTTTAATTTTGTGTCAAGTATATCATCTACAATAAATTCAATGTCTTCTTTAGACATTCTCTTTGCTCTAATTATTGCATTTTCTGAAATGTCTGTAGCAGTCACTTGGAACCCCAGTTTGGATAACTCTATCGCCTGAGTTGCTGGGCCAGTACCAAGGTCAAGGAACCTTCCTTTTGTTATGTTCATCCTGAGCAATTGTTCTCTGAGATCATCATCAAGATTCTTGTTGTACCATGGAAGTGATCCGATACTTGCTTCGCTAGCATAGAGGTTGTCCCAGTGAGGGAACAAAATGTTATTGGGACCAATCTCATCTTCCTTTTGGGTCATTATTTGAGGTTCACCTATGATCCGTCAACAAAAGAAGGGAGTATTTCAAAGAAATTCTCATTGTGTCACCTGCTGCTTCTTTTTCAGAAAACATCATCAATGAATTATAATCCATAATAATAATTCCTTCCCGTATTAGGTCCTCGCTTTAGCATTTCGCTTATTGCTTTCATCAATTATTCTATTGGTTAAACCCACTAATTAAACACAGTAGTAATTTAGGATGGGGTTAGTTATTTGCACCTTAATGCATAAGAAGAGATTCTTACCAACTGGTTTGCTTCATATCATAATAATTGTACCCTGTTGGCCCACCATCAGGAAGGGTCGCCAGCCAAACAGGTGTAGCAGCACCTTCTTCAACTGATCTTGTAGCATTGATCCCTCCCATATCAGTTCGTACCCATCCAGGGCAGACGGCATTAACAAGAATATTGGTTTTCCCCTTCAGTTCTGATGCATGACTGTCAAAGCATTCAAGCTAGCCTTTGACAAAGAATAAGCTGGCCAATGTCCACCTGACGTAGCCATATATTCAAATTCGCCTGCACCACTAGAAACATTCACTATTCTTCCATAACCATTCTTTTTTATAAGAGGGATGAAGGCTTTGCACATACGCCAAGCGCCAATTAGATTGGTTTCCAAAGTAGCCTTTACAGTCTCTAGGTCGGCATTCGAAGCTGTTACATTATCTTTATCGATAAGAATGGCAGCATTGTTTACTAGTATGTCAAGCCTTCTAAAAGTTTTTTCAACCTTATCCAAAAGATTGTCAACACTGACTTGATTTGAAACATCTAATTCCATAGATACTACTATCTCTTTTTTTATACCATCTCTAGCAAGCTTACTGCGGCTTCTCCACTAGCTGAATTTCTGGAAGTAAGAATTACCTCAATTTTCTTCATGGCCAGCTGCTTGGCTATCTCAAAACCTATCCCTCTATTGGATCCAGTTACTAGAGTCACTTGTTGCTTCATGTCTATCAGAGTCTTCTCTATCATTATAATAATTGATAAAGATATTGAAGG
>CAYWRR010000205.1:0-4482 GCA_964460425.1 uncultured Nitrososphaera sp. | reverse complement strand
AGAAGAGACCTTATAAGGAGATTTTTAACCATGAATGAAGTTGTGCCACAGAAAGCATTATGTTCCTATTGGATAGGATAAAGAAGCAGGAGTTCCTTATCAGCTCCGAAAAGGTGAAAGTAGAGCAACAAGAGTTGTCAACGCCTCTATAAGCAAGGAAGATAGTGTGTATCAATAATATATATTTTCTTACAAAAAGCGCTATTAACATTAAGAAATCCAACTATAAGGTTTCTATCTCATGAATACTAAAAATATTAGTTGAGAATTGCTTATAAAGTTGAGTCTTCATTAATAACAATATTAGCATGATAACTAGAAGAGCAAAGTTTCTCATGGTGACAGCTATTAGTGCAGCAACATTGTTGTCACTTGCAGCAATACTACCAGCAGCAGTAACAGCAACTATTTCTCTAGCTGACCTAACGACCATACCAGTACTTGTCAACTTGTCAACCCAGCCACTAGAAAGTAGGGGGCCGACGGGGCCGTATAGTAGTTGTGATGCAGAGGTGTGTATTGTAGATCCACCCACAGATAAAGAGCCCACTGTTACTGTTAATCGTGGATCTGGTCCAGCAGAAGTAATTCCACCACCAGGAGACTGATATAGATAGATAGAGTAGGAGACTAATACTGTATTAGTGTTGATGACTTTGAGTTATGGCTAGTCTAGACCCTGATGCATCAAGGAGTTAGCTAGTGCAGAAAGCAGTAATTGAGCACTTTTTGATAGCGACATATCGAAAGAAGAACTAATTATTTATTTTGATGTGCTGAAACAGTCAGTCACTTACCCTGCGTTTCAAGTGTGGCAAGGACTACTACTTACTTCGGAGTCATTTAAAGTAAGTGGGTAGGTAGATAGGTAAGCCCTGGTTAGTTCCAAAATATTATGTACGGATTCGGTGGATGAAAAAGGCTATCACACATAACCGGGAAAGGAAAAGACATTTGTAAAAGTGCCTCTATATATATTTTTAGATATAATATATGAATAAGCCAAGAGATATTGCACTAGTTGCAATAGTGGCTGCATTAGCAGTAAGCATGATGGGAGCAACAACATTCGTATTGGATGCATATGCAGACCATGCACACCATGGAGAAATAGACATCCTATCTGTTAGTCACGGAGTGCTTATAGACGAAGATTCAGACTCGGCAGAACAATCGGAAGTGGCGGAAGCTGAAGTAGAGAATTCTTTAGCTCTGGCAGTGGAGCAAGGAGAGCGTCCAACGCTTGACCGCAGTCACTCCATAACATTTGGAGATGGTGAGCACGGCAAGAGACCACCAACATCATCCGGATGAGGATGATGAAAGTGATGACTTTGACCCCACCACATAGTACAAGACACAAGCGGGTTATCTGTCCCAACAACTACGACAACAACTAGTAGTAGCAGCACAACTCTACTGATTGACGAAGTACTACCACCACAAATAGCAGCAACAGTACTGGTGCCAGAAGAAGCTGCTGCTTGTTCTTCGTCCGCGGAAGACTCAGAAGCAGGAGGAGAAGAAAAGCAGCCACACG
The DNA here is from genome assembly GCA_964460425.1 of uncultured Nitrososphaera sp. Lineage (GTDB taxonomy): Archaea > Thermoproteota > Nitrososphaeria > Nitrososphaerales > Nitrososphaeraceae > Nitrososphaera. Next base: position 2,942 of record CAYWRR010000205.1, on the reverse strand, counting down.
GTGGCTGCAGTGGGTTTGATGGTAATCCTTTATCTACTTCTTAACAGTCAATAACGATATAGCCTTCCTGGCCATGCGCCTATGGGTGATCTCTGTCTGTGTGTGCGCGCACCCTCTGTTGATATTCGTAGCATAACTCATTATATCAAGAGACGTATCACGTGTTACCCGAGCGACTAAGGCATAAGGCATTTAGACCGAGAGTAATAAAGCTGTTATCTAAAATTGTATTTATTGAAGAGATTGGTAATGGAATAAAGGTATGATCATGACATTTACACCATGATCGTGCAAGTACCTTCCTCATCTTGCTTCAAAGCTGTTAAGTACTGTAGACCTCTGTAGTTGGCTATAACAATGAGTATTATTTCCAAAAAGGAGGAGTAACAGGTCAAGAGTAGTAGTACCAGCAGATTTGTTGATACTCTTAACATAACTGCGGCAGTAGTGGCAGTTGGTTCTGTCTTACGATAAATTCTCAAAATGCGGAGGCGTCCCCCTTTGCTGATTTAGATGTAGCAGAAGTGGAGAATGCTCCAAGATCAACAACTCAAACAATAACTACGACTTGGGGAGCAACAAATGAAGAAACTGCTGTATCATAGGGAAGAAGTAATAATATGACTACTGGAGTAAAATTCAAGTATACAAATTGCACAGTCTAGTTCAATATCTCAAGTTAATGCTACCACTACTACCACCACCTATTATAGAGGAAGTCTGCGATAGATTGGAGATGTAATAATACCACCAAGAACCCGTTCATCCCTACCGCCATCACTAGAAGCACAATATGCAAAGAAAATATGTGCTATAGTGGAAGAGCCTTCAGAAAATCATGGCACAAGAAGAACAATAGCTGCAACGGCAACAATAGTAACCAGAGATATGTTAGCAGCACTATCTTTGGGAGTGTACTTTGGAGGTTCTGTAGTAAATCAAGAAGCATTTGTCAAAGAAGCAAACAGCGAACACGCTAATCTTGTTGCATTGGCTGCTAACACAAATCAGGACTATATGGAATTCTGCAAAGAATACTACACTGCCTAGCAATGTGCGACAGATGCAGACAATAACGGAGAATTTACATCAAACGCAGCGCACATCATAAATGGTACACAACAAAGCGATAACAACACAAAAAAGAATACTCAATTATATCCTCTCCTTCCTTTTTTTAGATCAAAGTATATTCTTCATCCTCAGCTTGTTCTAGTTCTGTACAGTTGGTGCACCTTCATCCTATCGTTATTATGTCGAGTCTGTTCCATCATTACAAAGACCTCAATGAATGCACTTCTGAAGTTGAACAAACAGAGGCTACAGTCACCAACAACAGCAAGAATAATAGGTTGACGACAAAGCAAGAAGAAAAGGAACAGGTGCCCAATACCTTAGATAATTATTAATTTATCAAGAACAACACAAATTTAAAATAAGATCCAGCATCAAATACCTCCTGCCCTCTTAATAGAAGATACTAGTACCTCTATCTTGTGTCCTTCTCTTTAATAACGTTATGCTAAGAGGTAATAATTACATGTTCTTGCTAACTATTGGTGAAGTTTGATAAGAATCCCTTATTATAGATAAGTTGTGATTATTTACACTCCCTAATGGGCTCAAAAAGGACGCCTATGATCCTAATGATGGTTACTCTTGTGCGTGCTGCTATTACGCCTACAGCAGAAGCTATGTTACCACCATCAGCAATGGCGCAACAGGAGTGAACCTCATTAGGTGAAGAGAAGCCGCCGGCATCGTATCTGGTGTTTTAGACAACAGCAATGATGATTACGAGGAGCAAAACAGTGATTCAGATGCTTAGATCGATCAAGATGCGACGAGCACTAAACCATAAACCCAAAGCAGCAGTAGCTAGATTAAGATAACTTCGTTGAATTTGGCGATGACACTGCCGACCTTGATGATGCCAATGTAGCAGCACCAATCGCTCCACCAATTGATGTATAATTAGAATGAGGAGTTCGACCAACACCAACATACACGACAACTCCTCCACTTGACAACGGACCTCCTCTACCAGAAGATCGATTTTTTGTTTCGAGCTATATGGGAGCGTAGTTGCATCATTAAACTTGTGCTTTGATACCTGTGAGGACTGTGAAGGATCTGAAAGTCTGAGTATTGAAATTGTAATTTTGCAGTGCGAAGAGTTTGAAACACATCCTGATGGTGTTTCTACATGTCCCTTTACTGGCCAAGGAGAGTTTCCAGATGTGAAGGAAAGGAGTAGTAGAGTAATCGCTTGCCAATAAGGTTCTTGGAATGTCCCTGCCCCTTAGGCTTTGGATAAGTGTGACTGACCTAATCTAAAACACTCGTGACTATACTACAACCGATACCCTCTCCTCTTTTTTCTTTCATTCTCCTTCTTCTCTTATCTGCTTCCTTGTAGTGGTATAGTTGTTATTGTTATTGAGAAGGTACAAAAGGAATGAAGTACAAGAAAGTTAGTTAGCTTCAAAGGTTGAAGTAACTATTATTATCATTTTGACAGCAATATTTTCTTGTTGACTGCAGGTAATAAGAAATTCAGCGACCAATTCCTTATCTCTGTAAGTTGGAAACTCTAAGTAATCTTGTACGTATTTAAGACCTTGTGCTGGTGTTCTTATTTCTTGGTCTATAATCGGGTCTGTGGAGAATTGCTGCATTTGTGTTTCATGATTTCAATCGAATTTTCCCAGGCTATTGACAATTTTCTTGCTTTAGGTTCTTATTATTATTTGTCTGCCAAATTAACCACATCCATCTTTCAGTTATTTCAGAAGATAAAGCAGAAAGTCCATCTCAGTAGACCTTCGTCACTATGTTTCTATATGTAATACAACGACACATGATCAAAGATGAGGGCACAAAGATTAGAAGATGTTCAAAGTATTTCCAAGGTATCTTTTTTAGGATTTATGTTCATACTA
>CAYWRR010000204.1:0-4491 GCA_964460425.1 uncultured Nitrososphaera sp. | reverse complement strand
ACGTCCCATAATACGGCTACTTATTATGTGCTATTATAACATTGTCTTGAATGTATGCTGTGTAGGAATTCAATGGAAGCTACTACCTCTTACAGGATTGTTACATACCTCAAAGAAAAATTATTACATTATCCATTTTTGTAATTATCTAACTAGACTATTGTTCTAATAAAATAAAAAAGGAAGGTTTCAACCAAACGACAATTTACTCTACATACTACGATCCTACAGATCCATCTAATTGCTATAATTTACGCCTGGGAAATCTTCTCTAGGTAAAACCTCTGCATGTCTGTCACGATTTCTTCTAAACAGTCTTCAACAGCAAAGTGACCTGAATCAAGCCTATGTATTTCTGCATCTGGAACGTCCTTTAGGTAAGCTTCACCTCCTTCTGGGGTAAAGAAGATGTCTTTCTGCCCCCAGAAGATAAGGGTCTTTGGCTTTTGCTCACGTAGGAACTTTTGCCATTTTGGATATAGTGCGACATTGGTGCGGTAGTCGTAGAACAAGTCCATTTGCACTTGCCGGGCGTTTGGCCGCTCCATGAACCAATAGTCTACATTCCAGTTGTCGGGGCTAATTAGCTCCGGATTTTTGTGACCATGGAGATAGACCTGCTTGATTACGTCAAGCTGCAAGAATCCGTACAACGGCTTTTCTGTCTCAGGAGTCCTATTCTTCCACAGCGAGTTTCTCAGACCGTCCTAGGCACTGGTAAACCCAATTTCGTATGCGTTTGTATTCTGTATAATCAGCCATTCAAGCCAGTCTGGATGAAGACTGATAATTCTGAATCCTACCGGTCCGCCATAGTCCTGCATGTATAGGCCAAAATGCGTGAAGTCTATTTTCTTCAAAAAGCCCTCCATGATTTCAGAGAGCCTGTCGAAGGTATAGTCAAAGTTGTCTGGGCTAGGCATATCTGAGTTACCAAAGCCGGGATAGTCTGGGGCGATGATATGAAAACGGTCTGACAGAGCGGAGATTAGGTTGCGGTACTGGTGCGAAGATGCCGGAAATCCGTGCAGGAGAAGTAGCTTTGGACTACCGGGGTTGCCGGCCTCTCTATAAAAGAGAGACAGGCCTTCTTCTACAACTGCCGTCTTGTATAGCACTTTTGTTGTGGTATTTCTTGACATTTGATTTGAAACTTGCTTATTCATGTCAAATGAAAAACTCTATTTTTTATTATTAAGAATTGCCGTTTACCTAATCCTTACTGTAAGCCAAAGTTTTCAGTAAGTGCAAGATTGCATTTTGCGAATTCAAAGAAGGCGTCAGGAGATCTTGCGTCCATCGTCTTCAGAAAGCCATTAGCCTTATTTCATATGGGTCACATGTTCCTTGACTTTTGATCGCAGCTCGGAATATTTCAACACTTTGTCATTGAAGAAAAGTCCTGTCAGCTGTTTTTATAGCCATCCCTCTTTTTTCTGCCGCAATTGTTATGCTATCCTTATCTTTAAACATTTGTGATTCGAATAAAAATTAATGCGGGGCCCATCGCGATTAGGTCCCTACATATAATGGGGTTCTATTGTTGAAGCTTTAAACATTATCTACGAATCCTTGTCGACTACATCCTCAAATAGCCATGTACTATACATGACACAAGAAGAGAGATGAATAAGGCTGCAGACGACGTCAGAAAGGAGCTGAAGAAATTGGCAGACTCAGACAAAGCAGCGATACTGCAGCGGTTCTTCAAAACGGAGCAGGGCCAGTACGGCGAGGGTGACATCTTCATAGGCGTTATGGTACCCCAGTCAAGACAGGTAGCCAAGAAATTCAACCAGCTCCCACTTGGAGAGATTAAGACACTGCTTTATTCTCGCATTCACGAAGAGCGGCTTGTGGCACTCTTGATCCTTGCATGGAGGTACCGCAGTGCATCAAGAAGCAGCAAAGAAAAAGAAGAGATAGTGAAGTTCTACCTAGACAACATAAAGCAGGTGAACAACTGGGACCTTGGTGACCTGTCTGCGCCAAACATACTTGGAGCACACCTACTGGTTGACAATAGAGATGACAGGAGTTTGCTGTACAGGCTTGCCGGATCTAGCAACGTATGGGAAAGAAGGATAGCGATCGTGGCGACGCACCACTTTATCAGAAATGACGACTTTTCCGACACGCTAAAGATTGCAGAGATGCTGCTGCATGACATGCACGACCTTATCCACAAGGCCACAGGCTGGATGCTGCGCGAAGTGGGCAAGAGAGACGCTGCTGCAGAAGAGGTGTTTCTTGAGAAGTACTGCAGTGTCATGCCACGGACGATGCTCCGCTATGCTATTGAAAGGCTGCCTGAGAGCAAGAGGCGCCGCTACTACATGAAAAAGCCGATAGATAGGCGTTAGATACAATCATAAAATACCTCCACTACCCACGATATCTCCACCAAATGAAAATCTAACTCAAAATCATGGTAAAGGCGGTGGAGGTCTCAGGCAGTTAGTGGATTTGAAGATAGGTTGATACCTACAAGGTGTAAAATATCCAGCATTGTAGAACCAGGATAATCTTGTCTAGTAATTGTTCATAAGCTAAAGTTTAAAGCTACTTCTATGTCGTTAGACTTAGAATCCTTCTAAAAGAACTAATAAGGGAGCGGGCCCCTCGGGACTAGTAGTGATATACCTCCAAAAAGTGCATTCTTTGCTAGTTTGTGGACGTAGCAAGAAGCTAAAAAGGTTTATGCAAGATGGGACTCGAGGGATCCGGCAGAAAATCCTTCAGAAAATAGACTCAATTGAATCGATGGCGTAGAATAGAATTATTGACGCATTATTCATGTACATGGTTTAGTTATGGATTGCTATGCAGGCAGAGCAACGGGACTACTCAGGAATTAGAAAGCCTAAAGTTGCTGTGTATGGAAATCCATGGCACTAAGGAATTATTAAATGAAGCAGCTATCTTAGGAGAAGCGAATTGGATAAGAATAGCAATGATTCTTGGGATGCTCGAACTTATGATAAGGTCTCAAACAATGTACAACTTGAGTGGGGCCGAAACCTCCTTGAGAAAAGAAGATGGATAGGAAATGAAATAGTCATGGACGCTGGTGCAGGTTCAGGTAACCTGACCCGCATTCTCGCTGACAAAGTACCCCGTGGTAAGGTTTACGCAGTTGATGCCGACTCTAATATGATACAACAGGCTAAGTTGAATTTGTCAACTTACAAAAATGTGCAAATCATTCACTCAAGCATGGACAAGGTGAATCTTCCAGCAGAGGCTATTGATGTGATTTTTTCTAATGCAGCCCTCCATTGGGTTCTAGATCAAGAGGGTGTTTTCTCGCATTTCTGGCAACTGCTGAAACCAAATGGTAGTCGTGGTGGTGAGCTTTTGATAGAATGCGGTGGCGGTGATGAAAATCTAAAGAGAACCTTACCAATCATTTTCAAGATAATGCAATATGAGCAATTCAGAGAACATTTTGTTAATTGGAAACAATCATGGCATTTTCCCAAGCCCGACGAGACAGAGAGATTGCTAAAGAAGGAAAGGTTCAGAAATATAGAAGTCAATTTGTCAAAAAAACCTACAACCTTTTCTGATCGTAGAAGCTTTGCTATTTTTGTAAAAGCGGTGATATTGAAGCCCTTCCTTGGATATATCCCTGATTCCAAGAAGAAAGATGAATTTCTGGATGCATTCCTAAATGAGTTCAAACTCTCAGGCCAAGCATGGTCGCTGGACTTCATGCTCCTAGGCATTTTTGCTACAAAATAAAATTGGACTACTGATCATTAGTTGCAGTTAATTAGATATGATGATGGAGACAAGCTTAAATCAATTAAGGATGATGATAAGTGGAACTAACTAAAAGGTAGAAAAAATGATGATGAAGGCAGTAATATTTGAGAAACCTGGCATAGAAAATCTTAAGGTTATGGATGAAATAGAGAAGCCAAAATTAACCAATTCCGATGATGTCCTGATAAAAGTCAAGGTAGCAGGGGTGAATCCCATTGATAACATGGTTGTTTCCGGTTCTATCCCAACTATGAGGCCAATACCACACATACCTGGAGCTGAAGTTTCAGGAATTGTAGAAGAGATTGGTAATGAAGTTAGTGGACTCAAAAAAGGCGATAGGGTTGTCATACATAACAAAGTGTTTGATGGCAAATGTGACTTGTGTTTGAGCGGTCTTGATATGATTTGCCGAAATGGTGGCTTGATTAGTGTAATTACCAACGGGGGATTTGCAGAATATATTGCTGTTCCACATAGAAATGTATTCACAATACCAGATGATATGGACTGGGATTTAGCTGCAAGTCTTCCTGTTACTGGACTAACACCATTTCATGCTTTAAACGAGGCATATTTGAAGCTAAATGAATTTTTGTTAGTTTTTGGAGCCTCTGGAAATACAGGGATGATTGCTACCCAGCTTGGAAAAAAGATGGGAGCTAAAGTAATCGCAGTTTCTAAAGAAGAATGGGTAAGAGATTTTGGAGCCGACTATGTAAT
>CAYWRR010000203.1:0-4600 GCA_964460425.1 uncultured Nitrososphaera sp. | reverse complement strand
GTCTGAGGGGAAGTTGCCCCTAGTACGAGAGGAACAGGGCAGCGCAGCCTCTGGTTTATCAGTTGTCCGACAGGGCATGCTGAGCAGCTAAGCTGTTTAGGATAAGTCCTGAAAGCATCTAAGGACGAAGCCTTTCCCGAGAAAAGACAGCCGTCCGCAAGGAAAAGGGCGGCCATAGAAGATGGCGTTGATGGGATGGAGGTGTAAGCATCAAGCTTAGGCGAGGTGTTCAGCCTGCCATTCCCAATAGCCCAATGCACTAAATCAAATTGCTCTGTGCCATCAATCGTTGGTGGTAAGCCACAGACGTAGCAGTGGCAACAGATACACACCAACCATCTTCTCGCGGCCTCCGGAAACACGCAAAGAACACAATACATATACATAGAAGCAGATATCGCAAGAAATAAGTTCCTGTGATCCTCTCACAACGGTTGCGTCAATTTTTTAATATTATTAAGGAAAATAACGTTAACGAACCATTAAATCTGGGGATATTAATGCTTCATTCTGAATGTAATGCCTAGTGTTTGCATATCACATAAAGAAGATGTGGACGGCATATGCTCCGCTGCACTTGTTAAAGCAGCGTTTGATATACCAAAAGTGATACTCGTGGATTACGCCAACCTCATCTCGAGGCTGGAAAAGGTGGCTGTGATGCTTGATAAGATCGAGCAATTGTTCATATGCGATCTGGGCCTGTCAAAAAAGAATGAGCAGAAATTCGCAGAATTGCTTCACAGAATAGTTTCTAGAGGGGCAGAAGTGATATATATTGATCATCATGATATTAGCAAAGAAACCCTGCATGCCCTCAAGAAAGCAGATGTGACGCTAATCCGCACGATCGAAGAGTGTACAAGCATGCAGGTTTATACAAAATATAAGAAAAAACTGCCAGAACATGCTGCATTTTTTGCAGCAATGGGTGCGCTCACAGATTACATGGAGAACAAGCCCTTAGCGTCATCTATAATTTCAAGATTTGACCGGCAGTTCTTGATGCTAGAGTCTACAGCATTGTCATATATGATATCTGCCAACCAACATGATGATGCATTTCTTATAAAGATGGTGGAAACACTTGCAAAGATGAAATATCCACATGACATCAAAGGAGGTTTCGACATAGCGGAAAAATTTGCAAAAAAAGTGGCAAATGCAGTCGACTCAATACAGGAATCAGTCATCAAGTTGGACAATCTTGCCCATGCTCCTAGTTCAGTGGATCTATCATCAAGCATGGTAGTTAATTTTGTGCTTGGTTCTTCTGGCAAGCGCGCCGCCATGGTCTACAAGCCAAAGGATGATGTCAAGTCATATGTCGTCTCGATAAGGGGATCAGCCGATTGCAAGGTGCACCTCGGCAGACTAACAAATGACATCGCCTCGGAGCTTGGAGGCAGCGGTGGCGGTCACGACAGAGCATGCGGCGCAGTAATTCCAAAGGCTAACCTACAAAAATTTATAGAAACCCTTAATAAAAAAATAGATCAGTAGATTTTACTATGATAGTTTAGATGATGCGATCTTATTTACGCTCCGAAGGCGAGATAATCCTCTTTGAGAATTTCCGTTCGAATAGGGAGTTGACTAGATTAAAGGCTAGTAGCAGGACGAGACCGCCGGTATTGTATATGCGACTAAATCTCTACTATAAGATCCAACTCGACACTACTATCAAGGGGCAGACTGCTTACTCCTACTGCTGCCCTTGCATGTTTGCCCTTTTCGCTAAAGATATCTACTAGCAGATCTGAGGCTCCATTGATTACCATAGCGTGGTCAGCAAATGAAGGTGCGCAGTTAACAAATCCTGTGACCTTAATAACTCGCTTGACCTTATCGAGGCTGCCAAGAGACGACTTTAATTGCGCAAGAGCGTTTATAGTGCACAAGCGCGCGGCCTCCTGACCTATTTCTATTGAGTCAACCTTGCCTCTGAACTTGATGTGTTTGCCTTCCATTGGGATCTGCCCAGCTACGAAAGCTAGGTTGCCGGAGATGACCACATGCACGTATGAGCCAGCCGGTTCTAACGCAGTCGGAAGGCTAATACCAAGTAAATCAAGCTTTTCTTCGATCATATGATTCAATCCTCTCTATGCTCCACTCTATTATTTTACTTTGCCGCAAAATACTACACAATATTTTATGTGGACCATATCGACTGATCCCTTACAGGCGTTATGGGAATATTTTACTATATCTAAGAATTGAAGTTCTGTGTTACGAATAATGAGAGGCAAATCTAGAAAGAAAGGAATACAATTTACCTTCGTCTATACAATTAAGACTTGTTACAAGCAGATAGAGATTGTGCATTCTTAGGATAAGCAAAAATTAAATGCAAGCCTTAGCCGGTCGATTCTTACAAACCTTCCACATTTTTCTTTTATATTTTGTGTACATTCTATCCTTTGCTTGTATTTCAGAATTTAACAAGAATTTTCCATAAAGTGTTTCACTTCTTTCAATTCATGGATGTGCTATGACGTAGCACCTTATAACTGATGGATGTATTATAATGAGAAGAAAATGTTCACATTGCTATTCATTTTAAACAATAGTTGAAAAGGAAAAGATTATAGAGCGACTAGTTTACACGCAGGTGCATCTATGCAGCAGTATGATTTATTTAAAAATTACAAACACAAAACAAAAAGGTCAAGCCGCCTTTATTCCCGCGCTGCTAAAGTTTTTCCCGGCGGAGTCAGTCACAATATTCGCTATTTTGAACCTTATCCGTTTTTTGTAACCGGCGCGAAGGGTAAGCAACTGAGGGATGTAGATGGCGAAAAATACACAGATTACTGGATGGGGCACTGGGCGCTTATTCTAGGTCACTCTCCTAAGGTGGTTGTAAATGCTCTGGCTAAGCAGGCCAAAAATGGCATGCTCTATGGCACTGTCAATGAAACGAGCGTTGAACTCGCAGAAACCATCCAAAAGCTGATGCCTAGAGCAGAGATGATGCGGTTTAGCAGCACTGGTTCAGAAGCGACTATGTACGCAATCAGGCTTGCTCGCGCAAGAACTGGTAGGCGTATCGTTGCTAAGTCGATAGGCGGCTGGCACGGTTTCAATACTACACTTATGCAGACAGTCAACTATCCATTTGAAGCAGATGAAGGCCTTGGCCTTGTTCAGGATGAGGGGCAGTTTGTAGAATCCATACCGTTCAACAACCTTGAGGCATCCCTCAAAGTGCTTGAGACAGTCAAAGATGACCTTGCATGCATCATCATCGAGCCGGTGCTCGGCGGCGCAGGCTGCATTCCCCCCATCGATGGCTATTTGCAGGGCTTGGAGGAATTTGCTAAAAAGAACGGCAGCCTTTTCATACTCGATGAAATAGTTACTGGCTTTAGACTCTCACTCTATGGCGCTGCAAGCATCTACAGGCTAGAGCCTGACCTGTTTACTCTTGGCAAGGTAGCCGGTGGCGGAATGCCTATCGGTATATTATGTGGCGATAAAGACATAATGTACCTTACAGACCCTGTCGCAAGAGCAGATAAAGAAGCACGCTGTGCTATAGGGGGTGGGACTTTTTCAGCAAATCCAATGACAATGACTGCAGGTCTTGCGACGCTGAAGTTTTTGAAGAAAAACAAACAGCAAGTTTATAACAAAATTGACAGACTTGGAGGGAAGGCTAGGAAAGGACTAACGAAATTATTTGCCGGATCAGGAATTGTATGCCAAGTGACAGGCGTAGGCTCACTCTTCTTGATGCATTTTGGCAAGACAGATGTTCATGATGCAACAGATGTCGCGACATCAGATAGGGAACTATTGAGAAAATACCACCTTGCCCTCATGGCGAATCATGGTATATTCTTTCTGCCGACTAAGATGGGAGCTCTTTCATATGTCCATGAAGAAGATGACGTAAAGAAGCTTCTTGATGCAACAGGGAAAATAATAGCGGAGTCAGAAATGTTCAAGCATAATTCTTAAAACTAGGCTTTTTGATATTTCTGCAACCAATGTAAACCTCACATATTGCACAAGAAACGGAAGCCAGGGGTTTCCCATTTCTACACTAGCGATTAACTCTGCGTAGGGTCGATGCTTCCATCCCTAGAAGAGAGAACAGTATAGACACACAAGGAAACGCACGGACACATAAACAAGAACTGATTCTCCTTTTTTATCTTAATTTTGCTATCCTTCTCCTACAGGGATAGGCAAGATGGTAGTCAAAAGCATATGGTCAAACTTCTTCATCTAAGTGTGTCTGAGTTTTCAAACAGTCTTCTTAATGGATAGGGAGAAATAATCTTTTTCTTACTCGCCAAATACAATAGAGAACCTTGAGCATTTCAATTTCGGTAATGAGGCTTTGTGTGGCTTCCATGTGCTAATAGTTGTATTTCCAGCTTCATCTGCCTCTGTTCACCCACTACAACAGCTTTCTAATAATAATAGAGATTTCTGTGAATGTCTCCACATAATCTGAAGCATGCAGACTTTCGTATAATGGTTAAACTGCATTACCTCATGATATGCTTAAAAGGACAATAAGTGCTAATATCGTATTGGTATCCCATACAGGCACCCCTAGTCCTATAAAACCCATCTTGATTGTCGG
>CAYWRR010000202.1:0-4677 GCA_964460425.1 uncultured Nitrososphaera sp. | reverse complement strand
AGGTAGATATCTTTATCCCTACTCGTATGGAATATCATAAAGAGGTAATAATAAAGGAAATCAATAGAAAGCTTGATCAAAGAAAGAAAAGTCTTGAAGTCAAAGATTTTTCTAATGTTGTTGCTTAGAAAGAAAAAACCAGGGAGAGGAATTGCTGTCAGTATGAGGTTCCACAGAGGCTTTAACCTTATTGCATGTGTATAAATAATCACTAGATCAAGGTTGCGACTGCTGTATATATGTCACACAAAAATGACACTCGGGCATGCTTGGACTGATACAAAAAAGCAGGGCCCAGAGGGATTCTAGATAAGAAACTTAAATTTAGACTCAATACAACTAGAAGTCATCTCATAAATGGTATGTTTTCGAAAATCATAGTGTTACCTTGGATTTGACAGATGATCAGTGGACAATCATCCAGCCATTGATACCAAATCTATCTAACTAAGCGCTTTGATGGCAAAGGCAGACCTTGGCAGGATCCTCGTGATGTTATGAATGGCATTTTATGGGTACTACGTACTGGTGCTCCTTGGTATGACATGCCCGATGGGTACCCACCGTACCAAACATGTCATAGAAGGAGGTTCCAGCAGTGGGTTCGTTCTGGTATATTTGAAAAGATTCTTCAAGCATTATCAACTGATTTATGTGAGCAAGGGAGCTTGAATCTTTCTGAATGTTTCATTGATGGTACTTTCATAGTGGCTAAAAAGGGGAACGAAATTGGAGCGACCAAGCGGGGGCAAAGGTCCGAAGCTCATGGTAATAATACCAGACAGCTCTAGTCTTCCTGTCTCCGTATACGTTGCATCTGCTTCACCACATGAAGTCACCCTTGCTGAAGTAACTGTCTCCAGGTGTTTTGTCTCTAATGAAAAACCAGAACATCTAATTGGTGACAAGGCATACTACAGCGATCCACTAGATGTCAAACCTGCTGTCAATTACAGCATTGAAATGATAGCGCCACATAGACTAGATTGGAGAAGATAGCGGTCAAGAACGCAGGATGGTAGGCCACTGCGTCGCTACAAACGCAGGTGGGAGGTAGAGAGGCTATTTGCCTGGCTGCAGAATTTCTTCGTCGCATATTAGTAAGATATGAATACCATGCAGAGAATTTCCTTGGTCTTATTAGCTAGGATGCATAATGTTCTGCTTGGGAGGTGTTTATGAGATGACTTCTAGTGAGGAATTCTTCAGAATTAGAATTACTATATGCAAAGCGATTCGATTAAGCTCTAACCTTATCATGAATGTGCATGTGGCACATTTTGCTGGTGTGGATCCTATGCGGAAGATCTCGATGGTCAAATATATCTTTGATATAAATGCTTACAGATAGGTCAAACAATAGTCCAATTGCTCTCTCATTTGCCTTACAGTAACCAAGGGCATTTTCTCCAGATTCTTGTCTGATACTTTCTATCAAACATCTTATTTGAAAACCTGCTATTGCGGCAGCATTTACGTGATCGGAAAACCTTAATTAACCGAACTATTCTCACAAGACGGTCAACTAAATGGCAAAGTCAAAACAGAAAAAACCGAATATTCTTGTAATCTGGGGTGATGACATTGGAATAACCAATATCAGTTGTTATTCGCACGGACTCATGGGTTACCAAACACCCAACATTGACCGTATTGCGAAAGAAGGCATGATGTTCACAGACGCCTATGGCGAACAGTCGTGTACAGCCGGTCGGTCGTCCTTCATTACTGGGCAAAGCGTATACCGCACCGGTTTGTCCAAAGTAGGACTGCCTGGCGCACCGGTCGGGATGAGTGAAAAGCTCGTAACGATCGCCGCATTGCTGAAGGAAGAAGGTTATGCTACAGGACAATTCGGTAAGAACCATTTGGGCGATCTCAACCATATGCTGCCCACCAATCATGGATTCGACGAGTTCTTTGGCAATCTTTATCACCTCAACGCGGAAGAAGAACCTGAAATGTACGACTATCCTCCAAAAGAAGAATTTCCCAAATTCTTTGAAACATTTGGCCCCCGTGGAGTGATCCATTCCTGGGCCACAGACAGGGATGATGCGACAGAAATGCCTCGGTGGGGAAGAGTTGGCAAGCAAAAAATTGAGGATACAGGACCGCTTACCTCAAAACGGATGGAATCTTGCGATGATGAATTTGTTGCCGCAGCCAAAGATTTTATCCAGCGGCAGCATAAAGAGGGAAAACCATTTTTCGTGTGGCTAAATACGACCCATATGCACTTCATTACGCATACCAAACCCTCAAGCAGGGGGCAGGCAGGTCGCTGGCAATCTCCCTATCATGATACTATGATCGACCATGATAAACATGTTGGACAAATGCTTGATCTGCTGGACGAGCTTGGAATTGCCGAAGATACTTTCGTCATGTATTCCACTGACAACGGTCCGCACAGGAACTCCTGGCCAGATGGAGCCACGACACCTTTCCGCAGTGAAAAGAACACCAACTGGGAGGGAGCATTCCGTGTTCCGTTGCTGGTGCGCTGGCCCGGCAAGATCAAGGCCAGTTCAATCTCCAATGGCATTGTTCAACACCATGACTGGCTGCCAACTTTCGTCGCCATGGCAGGAGATTCAGAAATAATGGAGAAACTGAAGAATGGATACAAAGCCATCGGGCGAACCTACAAGAATCATATCGACGGTTTTAACCTTCTGCCCTACCTGACTGGTGAAGTAACAGAAAGTCCTCGCAATATCTATTTCTATTTCAGCGACGACGGTGATTTGCTTGGCATACGATTCGACAATTGGAAGCTCGTATTCATGGAACAACGTACCAGGGGAACCCTGCAGGTATGGGCTGAACCTTTCATACGCCTTCGTCTCCCAAAGATTTTCAACCTGCGCACCGATCCATACGAATTCGCAGATACCACTTCGAATTCGTACTGGGATTGGGTGATTCACAATGCTTATTTCATATACTTAGCACAGGCTGCCGCTATGAAGTTTGCAGATACCTTTAAGGAGTTCCCAGCCATCCAGAAGCCAAACACATTCACGGTAGATGATGCGGTGGCAAAAATGTCAGAAGCTGCCGGCGCGAGCCATTAATAACAACAAAACCCATTCAACATGTTAGACAAAACAGAAATCAATAAGGAAAGGAAAGTGCCTAATCAGGAAAATATGGTATTTATAGATGGTAGAGGTTTTATGATGGGTTCCAATAAATTTTACCCGGAAGAAAAGCCTGTGCATAAAGTTACAGTGGACGGTTTCTGGATGGATAAATGCCCGGTGACTAATAAAGCATTTCGTGATTTTGTTTTGGCAACTGATTATATAACGGTTGCAGAAAGACCATTGAATCCAGCTGAATTTCCCGGTGTCCCAAAGGAAAATCTCGTTCCGGGTTCGATGGTTTTTAAAAAAAGGAATGAACCCGTCGATTTGAAAAACTACGCCAACTGGTGGCAATGGATGAAAGGCGCAAGCTGGAAGCATCCACAGGGACCGGGCAGCACCATTATCGGATTGGATGATCATCCTGTAGTGCACATCGCTTATGAAGACGCTGAAGCATATGCAAAATGGGCAGGAAAAGAATTGCCCACGGAAGCAGAATGGGAATTTGCAGCAAGAGGTGGATTAGAAGGAATGGATTTTACCTGGGGAGATGAAGATACACAACTTACCAAACCTATGGCTAATACTTGGCAGGGAGAATTCCCTTACGAGAATTTATTAATAGATAAATATGAAGGCACATCTCCTGTTGGATCATTTGATCCCAATGGCTATGGCTTATTTGATATGACGGGTAATGTTTGGGAATGGACATCTGACTGGTATGTCCCTCATTTAGATGAATCTGCTAGTAAAGTCAAAACATGCTGCACAACTTCTGTCAATCCAAGAGTAACATCACCAGAATATAGTTATGATCCGAGACAACCCCAGTTTAAGATCCCAAGAAAAGTAGTAAAAGGCGGTTCGCATATCTGCGCTCCGAATTATTGTTTACGATACCGCCCTGCGGCTCGACAGCCACAGATGATCGATACAGGGATGACTCATATAGGGTTCAGGTGTATCATCAGGAGCACATAATGATAGATGTTGTTCATTTTGTTATGATGACAAATTTCTAGATCGGAATAATGATGAAAGAGATTGATAGAGTAATCAATGAGGCACCCATAGCGCTTCCGGCCGAAACCTGCAGCGCGAAGGGAGAGGCGGCATATATGCCATTGACACCAATTCTGAGCTCGTTATTAATATGTATCTTGAATTGCGTCAACTAAGAATTCGACTGCAGTGATTGCAAAGAGTAAGGGTAACACCTCGAATGGCGCAAAAATAGCTTTTATTGTATAGGGTATAGACCCTCTTAGTGAGATGACAAATCCTTTCTGAGTACTAAGAGAATTGGTATCGGCTTAGTCCTGTCTGAACACATTGATATAAAAACCCGGGCCTAGGGGTTCTGACAGAAAACCTTCAGAATTGAGACTCGATAGAATTAGAAGGCGATTCCAAGGATCCACACCTTTAGGTGTACCGAAGTAAAGACCATTACTATATTGACAAGGTAAGGTGCAGCTAAAAACTTTTGGGACCAATTCAAGGTGTCTTTTGTACCGCTAAGGTTAATAAGAAATTATAAGTATCTTTGAATTCAAAGTTGCACGCACCGGTTTCAGCT